>NZ_JBHLWA010000002.1:329-12514 GCF_042433085.1 Gallibacterium melopsittaci | reverse complement strand
AAAAAGTAGGCTTAAAGCCTTGTACTATAAGGCTTTAAGCCTACTTTTAGCAACAAATTTGTCTATTACACCGATTTAATTGATGATAGATTCTCTTATAACCATAAAATAAAACGCACCTTTGGGTGCGTTTTCTATTTCACTTTATTTTATTAGCTTCTCTATCTAGTTGAGCTAACCAATCTAATTTCTGTTTAATTTTGATTTCCATACCACGTTCATTAGGAAAATAAAGTTTAGTACCTTTTAATGGTTCAGGAAAATAATTTTCACCTGCTGCATAGGCATTAGGTTCATCGTGAGCATAACGATAGTTTTTTCCAACGCCTAAATTTTTCATTAATTGGGTTGGTGCATTACGTAAATGGATAGGCACATCAAAATCAGGATATTCGGTAGCGAGTTTTTTAGCTTGATGAAAAGCAAGATAAACTGCATTACTTTTAGGCGCCGCGGCAAGATAAACAATCGCTTGTGCAATAGCTCTTTCACCTTCGGCAGCGCCTACACGTGTATAACAATCCCACGCATTAAGAGCGACATCCATTGCACGAGGATCTGCATTACCGATATCTTCAGAAGCAATAGCTAATAAACGACGAGCAACATATAAAGGATCGCCACCAGCAGTAATAATACGGGCATACCAATACAATGCAGCATCTGGTGCCGAACCACGAATAGATTTATGTACGGCAGAAATCAGGTCATAATAGCGATCGCCCTGCTTATCAAATCGTGCTTGCCGCTCACCAAGAATATCGACCATTAATTGTTGAGTGAGCTGCTTACCTTGTGGCGTATCATCTGCCATATCGACCATCAATTCTAAACAGTTTAATGCTAAGCGAGCATCACCATTCACATATTCTGCCAACGTATGTAATAGCCCATCTTCGAGTTGTAACGTCAAATTACCATAACCATTCTTTGGATCAGCAATAGCACGCTGTAGAACATCTACAATATCTGTAATGGATAAAGACTTTAATAAATAAACTCTTGCACGAGATAGCAATGCAGAATTGAGCTCAAATGAGGGATTTTCAGTAGTCGCACCAATAAAAATAATCGTACCATCTTCAATATAAGGCAGAAACGCATCTTGTTGTGATTTATTGAAACGGTGTACTTCATCGACAAACAATAAGGTTTGTTGTCCTGCAAATTGGTTTTGTTTAGCTCGATCAATCGCTTCACGAATATCTTTGACACCACTGGTGACCGCCGAAAGATATTCTACTTTCGCATTTAAGCGGTGGGCGATAATTTCCGCTAATGTCGTTTTACCTGTGCCAGGTGGTCCCCATAAAATCATGGAGTGAGCATGACCTGCTTCAATCGCTTTCCGTAGAGGTTTACCTTTACCTAATAGATGCGTTTGCCCAAAATAATTATCTAGTGTTGTAGGACGCATCCGAGCTGCTAATGGGCGAAAATCATCACCAGCAAAGTTAAGATCTAAGTTATCCATTTTATTAGTCACTATTTTTTACGTTGATCATCTAACTCAGCACCTTTTGGTAACGTAAATTTAAACAACGAATTAGGTAATTCAGTGGTATTGATATTGCGTAAAATATAGAGATTAGCTTGTCCATCTTTTTCAATTGTACTAAAGCTATTCAATAACCCATCAGCATTAATTTTAATTGTAAATTGTTTGATATTACTTTTGCTATTACGAGGAGTTAAAGTAAAAATATCATCTTTTTGTTGTACCTGATAATTTGCCCAATGACGCTGATCATTACTTGTCAACAGAACAAATGGCGTATTGTTGACTGCGTCACTAACCCAATTTGCAGTAGCTTGTTCGACAAATGGATCATAAAACCATAAGGTTTTACCATCTGCGACCATTTCACTCTCTTGTGGTGAAGTAATGGTCATTTTAAATAAATTGGGATGTTTGATTTGTAGTGAGCCTTCGCCTTGCTGTACAACTTTTCCATCCGCATCTGAAACACGTTGTTGGAAGTTACTACTAAGAGAACTGATATGATTTAAACGTTGCTGTAATTCAGATTTTGCATCTGCTAATGCGTAATTGGTAAAGAGTAATGTTGCAACGCTTAATAAACCTAATAATTTTTGCATAATTTCTCCTTTTAATAATTATTTCTTGGTGCAAGGATCTCCCGTTTACCATTAGTTGGTGTTGAAAGAATACCTTGTTGTTCCATTTGATCTAAAATACGTGCAGCACGTGGAAAACCTAAGCCTAAACGACGTTGTAAAAATGAGGCAGAAGTATTGCCACTACTTAATACAACTTCTACCGCTTCATCAAATTTTTCATCAAGATCGCCACTACTGCTATCACTATTACTTGAATCATCGTTCTCTTCGCTATTTTCAACGATTTCTGCTAAATAGTTCGGTTTGCCTCTTGCTCGCCAATCACTTGCCACCCGAACGACTTCATCATCTGTCATATAAGCACCATGAACACGAATAAGATCACCTTGACCAGAGTAGAGCATATCCCCTTTGCCGAGTAAGGCTTCGGCACCAGATTGGTCTAAAATAGTGCGAGAATCAATTTTACTAGCGACAGTGAATGCAATACGGCTCGGAATATTAGCCTTAATTAGTCCAGTAATTACATCTACGGATGGACGTTGGGTCGCAAGAATTAAATGGATACCGATAGCACGTGCTTTTTGTGCTAGACGTGCAATTAATTCTTCCACTTGTTTACCAACAATCATCATCAAATCTGCAAATTCATCGACTACCACAACAATATAAGGTAATTTTTCTAATGCTGGTGGCATCTTATCCATTGTATCACCTGGTCGCCAGATAGGATTTGGAATTGGCAGATTCATTTCAGTAGCTTGATCAATTTTACTATTGAAACCCTCAATATTTCGTACATGTAAAGCAGTTAACAGCTGATAACGGCGTTCCATTTCATCGACACACCAACGTAACGCATTAGCCGCTTTATTCATATCGGTAACAACGTTAGTTAATAAGTGAGGAATGTCGTTATACATAGAAAGTTCAACCTGTTTTGGATCAATCATAATAAATTTCACTTCATCAGGTTTGACTTTAAATAACAAACTTAAAATCATTGCATTTACTCCAACAGATTTTCCTGAACCTGTTGATCCTGCAACTAATAGATGTGGCATTTTAGCCAAATCAACAACAACAGTTTTTCCGCTAATATCTTTTCCTAATGCCATTGAAAGTGGTGATTTTGCTTGACGGAATTCATTACTACTCAACACTTCCCTTAATAACACACTATGGCGGCGATCATTTGGCGTTTCGATTCCAATGTAAGGTTTACCAGGAATAACCTCGGCAATACGAATAGAGCGGAACATTAAGGCACGAGCTAAATCAGTATCAATACTGGTGACTTTAGAGGCTTTCGTACCTGGTTGCAATTCGATTTCATAACGTGTTACTACTGGACCAATAGTGACATTACGCACAGTTGCTTTTACACCAAAATTGCGTAATTGATGTTCAATACGCCGTGAAGTTTCCTGAATTTCTGCTTCCGTAATATCTGTCGTCATTGGTTTGCCTTCATTTAATAAATCAAGGCTTGGCAATGGCGTTGTTGGCTTCACGGTTGAAATTGGATCTGGCTGCAATAACGGATGTATCAATGTATTGGCATAGGGTTTATAGTTTGGCGAATTCTCTACTGGTTCGTCTTCTGTTTCAGTAGATAATAAAGTGTCTAAAGCATTTTCTTGATTTAATGCTTTTGCTCGATTAACCATTTCAGCTTGTTTTTGTTGCTGCATTGCCAAAAACTCTTGTCTTAAACGAACAAAATCTTCATTGTCATCATCATCAACAACATCTTCTGTCATTTCTTCCGTATCAACTTTTGTCATTGTAGGGGCTAAATTCACCGTAGGCATAGCGATATTGTCAGTTTCAGACTGCCACGCTTGATGCGTTTGAAATGTTGTTATTTCCTCTGCGGTCGGTGTAGTTGATAATGTAGTAGATAATGATACTTTCGGTAGTTCAGTAATATCATTGGTATCAAAAATCGGAAATTCGACTTTATTTAAATTATCTTTGGTTTGGTTAAATTCTGCTTGAGTAAACTGAGCAGTAATATCAACTGGTTTAGTGAGGTCTTCTTCTGTGATTGTTACTTCAGATGTTGTATTGTCACTATTCGAAGATTCCACTGTTGTAGGAGTTAAGCCAAAAATAGTTGGATTGACAAATTGATCTTGTTGCAAATGTGCTGCTGCAAGATTACTAGGAATATTATCTACTGGTTTATTGGTTTGTTTTGGTAGTGGCAATTCAATTTGTTCATAATCTGCAAGTGATTTTTCTGTTTCAATGACTTGATCTTCATTTGTTTTATTTTCTTCATTCGCCATTAACCAATGATAAAAACGAGGGAAGATTTTAATAAATGAATTTCCAGCAGAGAGAATAAAACCGCCAATGGTTGTGCCAAGTGCAATCAAAGATAATATCCAAGTACCAACATAAGGAATAACGAGATGAGAAATGACAGCACCAATTACTCCACCAGAAAGATGATAAGGACTATCAGGTAAATAGAGCGCGGCAAGTGTAGATAAACTAATTAAAAATAATAAAAAACCAAATGTTCGTAAAAAGAATATTCCGCCTTTGAATTCAGTAATGGGATGATAACGCAATAGATAAAGCGGGATTAAAAAGACAAAAAATGGAATTAGGTTCCCAACAGAACCAAATAAGGCAAATAAAATATCAACAGTCCAAGCACCAAATGCTCCTGCTTTATTAATAACAGTAGGCTGATTACTGGCAATCGTCCACGCATTATCTGCAGGATGATAAGATGTCCACGCAACTAATAAATATAAGCCAAAACAAGCAATTAAAAATAGCCCTAGATTAAAGAGATAAAGATTTGAACTAAGGTATTCTCTTTTGATTTCAACTTGTTTGAACTGGGATAAATTGAGGTTATTGAGTTTGATATTTTTAATTTTATTGATCATTGTTTTTGATATGTTTTTTATCTAATTTTTAGCACCAATTTAAGTTGCTATGATAGCAACTCAAACTGGGTTAGACAAATTTCGTATTGAGGGAATATTATAGGTTTTCAATGAGATGATATAAGTCTTGATTGGGTAAAATTTTGGTTACGGCATTAGAGATAAGTTGTTTTGATATATCCTTTGCTTTTTGTGCTTCTCTCATACGAATAGCTTCTAACAAATCACCATGTGCATTTACAGCAGTAATTGATTCACTTAATTCTTGTTCTAAGGTTCGATTATAAGATACTGACATCGCAGTAGATAACATAGCATCAAGAGAAGATAAAAACGGATTTTTACAAGAATTAACGATAGCGCTATGAAAAATTTTATCCCCTTCAAGAAAAAGGTCTCTTTTATTCTCTTTTATACTTTCCTGCATTAATTGATATCCATGTTCAATTTGGATGAGATCTTGTACAGTGGAAGATAGTGCAGCGATTGCGCAAATGTTGGGTTCAAATATTAAGCGTGTAATTAAAAGATGTTGTAATAACGTAGGACTAATATCTTCTTGCGAAAAAAAAGTAAGAATGTCCTGATCTAACCAATTCCATTGCTCTATTTTGTTTATTACGCTGCCTCGTTTAGGAACAATAGAGATAACGCCTTTATTCGCAATCGTTTGAAGTGCTGCGCGAATAGATGTGCGAGAAACATTAAATTCATTTGCAAGTTCTATTTCACCAGGGAGTAAATCACCTTCAACAAATTGACCATTGAATATCTTAAGAATGATATTCCGCATAATGACATCCGATTTCAGCATGATTTTCCTTATTTATTTTTATTTAATGTTGTTAACAGTAACTTCATTATACATTTTTCTCCTCTTGAAAAGATAAAAAATTTTTGATCAAAAATGGGATCTTAATCACAGAAAGTTGCTCATTTTTTGATTATTATTCTTGTCATACAAGATTGTTATTTTTTGGTGTATTATGATTGTTGTTGACTGGGGTACTACAAATTTTAGAGCTTATCATGTAGTGAATGATAATGATATAAAATTGTTAGAAAACAATAACAAAGGAATGAAATTTATTCCAAATGGGATGTTTGAACAAGAGATCTATCAATTATTTAAACAGCATGATTTCTTGTATGACTTAAGTGGTGAAGTAGTCTGCATGGCTGGTATGGTTGGCGCAAAAAATGGTTGGCATGAAGTGCCTTATTTAGCTGCACCAACTAGTTTAGAGAGATTAGTTTCTGGTTTATATAGTTTTGAACTATCTTGGGGTGTTCCAGCTTTTATTGTTCCAGGAATGTCAATAACCAATAAATTTGGTTTATTTGATGTGATGCGTGGTGAAGAAACCCAATTGTTGGGGCTACGTAAACTTGTAGCAGATGACACTTTATCAGTCATTCTTCCAGGAACACATAGTAAACATGCGACAGTAAATAATGATCAATTAACAGATTTTTGTACCATGATGACAGGTGAATTATTTGCGTTATTGAATCAATACAGCATTTTAACGCAAGGTATGCCTGAAATTTATGACGATGAAGAAGGATTTTTGCAGGGTGTTGAGATTGGATATGATGTGCCTTTATCTAATGCTTTGTTTTCAGTAAGAACACAATGTCTGAATCAAAAACTATCGAGTAAAGCGGTAAGAAGCTATCTATCTGGTGTGATTATTGGAAATGAAATTCAACAATTATCTAATACCCTTACACACTACATTATTGGTAGTAAAGGAATTGCTACACGTTACCAAACAGCGTTATCCCATTTAGGTTATCACTATCAACTTGTTGATGGAGAAACTTGTTTCTTACAAGGAATAAAGTTTATTGCAAATCAGTATCTAGAAGGAAAGTAGCATGAGTATTGAAAATATATCTGGAAAGTGTCCTCTCATAGCCATTTTACGTGGCATTAAGACCGAAGAAGCAGAGCAATATGTTTCCCATTTAATTGAGTTAGGTTATTACTTTATTGAAGTGCCACTAAATAGTCCAAATGCGTTAGAGACAATTCGTTTATTACAAGAAAAATTTGGTGATCGTTGTTGTATTGGTGCAGGTACGGTAACGGATGTTGAATTATTAAAACAAGTATTAGCAACTGGTGTGAAATTGATTGTTACACCAAATGTAGATCTAGAAGTAATTAAACTCGCTAACGCCTCTAATTGCCTTATCTTTGTTGGAGTCATGACACCAACAGAAGCTTTCTTAGCCATTAACTCTGGTGCAACAAAGATCAAAATTTTCCCTGCCGAATTAGTGGGACCAACCGGATTTAAAGCCATTCTTAGTGTATTACCAAAAGAGGTAAGTTGTTTTCCTGTCGGTGGAATAAAAGCAGATAAAGAACAGATGCAGCGTTATATCTCTCTTGGTGCAAAAGGATTTGGATTGGGTAATGCGTTGTATTCAGCAGGAATCTCTTTAGAAGATTTCATTAGCAATGCAACAAAATTTAAACAAGTTTGGGATGAAATTGAACAGTAGTTTGGAGTCATAGAATGAAAATCGTTGGATATGAAACTTATATTGTGCCACCTCGTTGGGGATTTTTAAAAATTGTTACCGATGAAGGAATTGTTGGTTGGGGAGAACCTTGTTTAGAAGGCCGTACACATACAGTACATGCCTGTGTTGCTGAATTAATGGAATATTTGATTGGTAAAGATCCTCACGATATTGAAGATCACTGGAACGTCTTATATCGTTCCTCTTTCTATCGAGGTGGTCCAATCATGATGAGTGCTTTAGCAGGTATTGATCAAGCATTATGGGATATTAAAGGTAAAGCGTTAAATACACCTGTATATCAATTGCTTGGAGGAAAATGTCGCGACCGGATGCGTATGTATTCATGGATTGGTGGTGATCGTCCAGATGATGTGGCACGCATGGCGAAAGAACGCCAAGAAGCTGGCTTTACTGCAATAAAAATGAATGGTACGGCAGAACTCAATTTTATTGATGATTATTCAAAAGTAGATGCGGTATTAGCACGAGTACAGGCAATTCGTGATGCTGTAGGTAAAGATTTTGGTATTGGTATTGATTTCCATGGTCGAGTCCATAAAGCGATGGCGAAAATTTTATTAAAAGAATTAGCTGTGTTTAATCCAATGTTTGTGGAAGAACCAGTTTTAGCCGAGCACTTTGATGCAATTCATGAAATCGCACGTTATGGCGCCATTCCAATAGCTACAGGCGAACGCATGTATTCTCGATGGGAGTTTAAACATCTTCTACAACGTGGTGGCGTTGATATTTTACAACCAGATGTTTCTCATTGTGGTGGTATTTCTGAATTAAGAAAAATTGCCACTATGGCTGAGGCTTATGACGTAGCACTTGCTCCACACTGCCCATTGGGACCAATAGCCTTAGCTTCATCATTACATATTGATACAGTTTGCTTAAATGCAGTGATTCAAGAGCAAAGTATTGGTATTCATTACAACCAAGAAAATGATGTTTTAGATTACATGACGAATAAGGAGGTCTTCGAATTTAAAGCAGGTTATTGCGATATTTTAACTGGTGCTGGTTTAGGGATAGAAATTAATGAAACCTTTATGAAAGAACAAAATGATAAAGGTGCTCATTGGCACAACCCAATCTGGCGAAATAAAGATGGTTCTTTTGCCGAATGGTAAGAAAACAACAATTTCCGTTACTAATTTTTTAGAGGAATATCAAAATGAAATTATTAAAAAGTGTTTTAGCTTGTTCTTTAGTGATGTTTTCTGCAAGTGTGTTTGCTGCTGAATATGAGTGGAAATTCCAATCTTCAGACCAACCTGGTGATGATGCGTTTAAATATCAGGAGCAATGGGCGAAAGATGTGAAATCATTGTCCAATGGGCGTATTGAAATTACAGTACTTGGTGCAGGTTCAGTTGTTGAACATAACCAAACTCTAGACTCTATTGGTATGAATATTATTCAAGGTGATTTTACTGACCCATCTTATTTCTCAGGTAAAGATCCTGCATTTGCTTTATACGGAAACTTAATTGGTGCTTGGAGTGATCCTAAAGATTTAATTGATTTCATGTATAACGGTGGTGGTTTTGATGTTGCGAATGAATTATTGAATAAATATGGTGTACAACTATTAGCAATCAGTACCGTAGGTGGTGAATCACTCGTTTCTAAAAAGCCAATTCATAATATTAAAGAGTTACAAGGGGTAAAAGTACGTGCGCCAGAAGGGCTTGTACAAGCATTATTCAAAGGTTTAGGTGCTGCACCAGTAAATCTTCCTGGTTCAGAAGTTTATACCTCACTTGAAAAAGGGGTGATTGATGCTTCTGACTATTCTATTTTCGCACGTAACCAAGCTAATGGTATGAACGATATTGCGAAATATCCAATTTATCCAGGTTGGCACTCAATGCCGATGAACCAAGTAACATTGAATAAGAAAATTTATGATAGCTTGCCACAAGATTTAAAAGATGTTTTAGCTAAAGCTGGTAAACAATACGCAGAAGGCTTCTTAGGTATGCATCAAAAACTTGATGAAGAAGCGATCAAAAACAAAAAAGCAGATATTACAGTGGTTTCTTGGTCACCAGAAGAAGTAGCCAAAGTGCGTGAAGTGGCAACGCAAATGTGGCCTGAATGGGCGAAAAAATCACCTATGTCAGAAAAATTCTACAATACTGTTATGAAATATTTGAAAGACAAAGGCATGATTAAATAAATATTGAATCTTAAATAGCCAAGTTATAACGGTAGCTTGGCTATTTTTCTATCAATAGGGGAAAGAAGATGGAAGATTTAAAAAACACCCCAGCAGAAGTAGAAGAAAAGCTCACGAAAATTGATAAGCTTATCGAGGCTATTGGGCATAAACTTTCTTGGGGATATTTATTGATTGTGGTGATTTCGTTTTATGAAATTATTGCAAGATATGTATTTAACTCACCAACCGATTGGGTACATGAAACCAGTATTGCGCTAGCTGGGTTTTTAATGGTGTATGCAGGGCTCTTTTCTTATGGACGTAATAAACATATTCGAGTGCCTATTTTATTAGATCGCGTTTCTGCTAAATGGCGTAATCGTTTAGAAATTTTTAGTGGAATTATCACTTTACTTTTCTTGGGACTATTAGCGTACTCTAGCTATTTTGTAGCGTACAGTGCAGCAGTTTCTCCTACAGGTGAGATTGTATTAGAACGTTCTGGTTCGGCATGGAATCCACCTATTCCAGGGTTATTAAAAGTCGCTATTTTCGTTTTATTTGTGTTGTTTTTTATCCAAGTGATTTGGAAATTAAAACAACGTTTAACTAATAGTAACGAATAAGGAGAGAAATATGTTTGGTCTCAGTGGTTTAGGTATTGATGTTGTCACATTAATCTTATTTTTAGTGATGTGCTTTTTATTGGTAACTGGGGTACCGCTCGCATTTTTAACGGGATTAATTGCGACATTACTTGCTGTAGGTTGGTTTTCTCCTGATGTATTGCCGATGGTTGTAAATCGTGTTTATGGGTTTATGACAAGTTATTCGTTGCTTGCAGTGCCAATGTTCGTATTAATGGCATCACTTTTAGATAAAACAGGAATTGCCAAAGATCTTTATAATGCAATGTGGTTAACCACTCGTAAATTTAGAACTGGTGTAGCATTACAGACTGTATTAATTGGGGTATTCCTTGCAACGATGTCTGGAATTATCGGTGGTGAAACAGTTTTATTAGGTTTATTAGCGTTACCACAAATGTTACGGTTAGGATATGACAAAAAATTAGCTATTGGTACAGTGGTGTCATCTGGTGCGCTTGGAACAATGGTACCACCTAGTATTGTATTAATTATTTATGGTTTAGTCGCTTCTGTTTCTATTGGTGATCTTTTCACCGCAAGTTTTATTCCTGCATTTTTATTAGCTGGAATGTATATTCTCTACATTGTGATTCGTGGACGTTTAAATCCTCGTTTATTACCGGATATTCCAGAAGAAGAACGTAATGCGCCAATTTCAAAAGCAGAAAGACGTAAAGCACGTATTGATATTGCTTTACCAGCAATGATTGCCTTAATTGTATTAGGAAGTATTTATGGGGGAATTGCTTCTGTTACTGAGGCGGCAGCAGTAGGGGTAATTGCTGTTATGGCAGTATCACTTTATCGTAAAGAGCTCAACTGGAAAGTGATGAAAGAGGCTTCTTATACTACGATGCAAACCTGCGGTATGATCATGTGGATTGGTATCGGTGCGTATATTCTTGTTGGTATTTATAACCTTGTTGGTGGAAATAAATTCGTTGAATCTATGCTAGTGAGTTCAGGATTACCTCCACTTGGTATTATTCTTATCATGATGGCAATCTTATTAGTATTAGGTTTATTCCTTGACTGGATTGGAATTGCAATGTTGACGATGCCAATTTTTGTGCCAATTGTACAAAATTTAGGTTATGACCCAATTTGGTTCGGCGTATTATTCTGTGTCAATATGCAAGTATCATTCTTATCACCGCCATTTGGTCCTGCAGCTTTCTATTTACATAGTGTGGCACCGAAAGGCGTTGAGCTAGTAGATATTTTTAAATCGGTATTACCGTTTATTGCTATTCAAATCCTACTCTTAGCATTATTACTTACTTTCCCTGAAATTGTTTTATTTACCGTTAAATAGTTGATAACAAAAGGGCTATCGAGTGATCTGCACCCCTAAAGTTGGACTTATTATCCAACAGACAGAGGTGCAGATTTTTTATGACCAAATATAACCAAACATTTAAACAACAAGTGGTAGATTTCTACTTTGAACACGATGAAAGTCTTTCTTTAACCTGTCGTACATTTACCGTGCCTAAACGCACATTAGAGCGTTGGATTGCCCAATATCAACATTCAGGGATACACGGTTTAGCTGTGCTTCATACTAAACGTACTTATACTCCCGACTTTAAATATCACGTCATACAAACGATTCAAAACAGAGACATGACAGTTGAACAAGCCAGCCTACATTTTGGTATTCCTAATTCGGGTGTCATTAGCCAATGGTTGAAAAGCTTTCAACAATGCGGTATAGAAGGATTACAACCAAAACCCAAAGGACGACCTGCGATGAAAAAACCACGCTATGCCAAAATGCCCTCTCCACCGAAAACAGAAGAAGAACGCTTACACTTAAGAATTCTCGAATTA
>NZ_JBHLWA010000002.1:0-249 GCF_042433085.1 Gallibacterium melopsittaci | reverse complement strand
TAAGAGTGCAGTATCCGTTAACTCTGTTGTTAATCTATGCACAATTAGCCAGAAGTACGTTCTTTTATCATATAATGCAGCAATCCAAGCAAGCAGATAAAGATACCTCCTTAAGTGTAAGGATTCTTGCTATCAAACAGCAACATCCACATTATGGCTATCGCCGAGTCACCAAACAATTAGGCGACGGTATCAACCATAAACGGGTACAACGCATAATCCAAGTGATGGGATTACAGGTGAAAGGGA
>NZ_JBHLWA010000019.1:0-10090 GCF_042433085.1 Gallibacterium melopsittaci | reverse complement strand
AATAAGAAAAAGCAAGAGAAAACCAATGAAAAAGCGGAGAAACGTTCAAATGTCCTAAAACGACGGAACGGTGCGATACCGATTTTTTATCATCATTAACGGGTAGAAGGGCGAGAAGTGAAGAAGAAAAGAAGAAGTGAAGAAAAGAAGAGAAGAGAAGAAAGTCATGTTGTTTGAGATGGATTTAGTCTATTATCTTAAGCCTAGTTATCAATGAAGTGGGTATCCCCTGTATAAGATAAAAAATTTAAGTAGGTAAAGGAGATATTAAGCATTATACAGCGATGCTACGCTCATATTATTACTAGAAATAACTGACACAATCAGGCATATAGTGGTTAATATCAATATAATTTTTAACTGGATTAATGTGTATATATGAATGAAGAAATGAATATTTCAGCAAACGTTGTTGCTAAAGTGATGAAGTCTTTATTGTTCACTTTTATAATTTTTGTACTCGGGTTGTGTTGTCATATTGTTTATGATGTATCAAGAATCTGTATTGCCTGGGAAAGTGTTTCCAGTTCCACTTAAAGCCGATGGCGCCACTTATGAATTTAAATATATTCCCCCAAATGCCAGTTTAAGAAGACAAACTCTATTTCTATATAGATAATAATGACTATCACTCATGGACAAAGAAATTAAACTTAGGATATCAAGATTTTAGTGTAGGGTATGTTTTTACTATTCAGATGACAATTTATCATAAAAATAAAAAAGTATTTGAAAATACCTATTCTTATAAAAATACTTATAGCTCTCTCAGTGTCTTTCTTAATAATAAACAAACCAATTAGTGTTAGAAAGTTTACCGCTTTTAATGAGGAATATCCTTACCCTAATGATTATTTTAAATTTAAACCAGGAGAAAAATATAAGATTGTCTTTAAAGATTTATCTACTGATCCAGAAATCAAACATTTAAGAATCTATTTAGGTTTAGATGGTGCTGGCGTGGATAGCGTCTATAAAGTTAAGCCATAAGTTTGCAGGAAATATATTAAAAAAGCTTAAAACCTTATAATACAAGGCCTTAAGCTATTTTTGAGAAACATACACTGGTATTTTTAGGACTTATTTAGCAACTGGAAAATCCCACCAAATATCGAATAATTCGCTAACTTCAACTTGAGAAAGTCCATTTTGTTCTAACCAAGTTTTGACTAATTGACGATGAGAATCATCACATTTCCCAAGTTTTTCTAAACAAATTAAGCCTTCCCAATGTAAATAACCACTTCCTTCATAAGCGAGACCATTAGGTTTGATGACTTCATCAATAAAACGATCAACAACTTGATCGATCTCAGTTACAGGCGTATTTTCTGCAAATTGCCAATTCACCAGAAAACCTAATTCTTGGAATTCATCAATGTGCATTTTTTTACGTTGTCTACGATTGCGTTGATATGCCATAGTATCCTCCTTTTTGGATTATTGATTTTTAATAAAATAGAGATCCCATACACCATGCCCTAGACGCTGCCCACGCTGCTCAAATTTGGTTAATGGACGAGAATCTGGTCGTGGGATAAAGTCATTTGTAGTGGAAGTATTGGATAGATCTGGCTGAGATCTTAATACTTCTAGCATATGGTCAGCATAATTTTGCCAATCTGTTGCCATATGAATAAAGCCATTGGGCGTTAATTTTGGCATTATTAATTCAATAAAAGGCGTTTGTACGATACGTCTTTTATGATGTTTTGCTTTTTGCCACGGATCTGGGAAAAAGAGCTGTAAACCTGCTAAAGAATTGTCAGGGATGTTATCTTGTAGAATTTCGATTGCATCATGACAAATAACACGCAAGTTATTCACTTTCTGTTCTAATGCAGTAGCAATACATGCTCCAACACCTGGAGTATGAACTTCAATACCTAAATAATTATATTGAGGATTTTGCTTTGCCATCGTAACTAATGATTGTCCCATACCAAAGCCAATCTCTAATATTACGGGGTGTTTATTACCAAAAATTTTTGCAAAATCAAAAGGTTGTTGTTGATGTTCTAAGCCAAAGAATGCCCAATTATCGTTCATTGCACGTTTTTGGGCTTCGCTTAGTCGCCCTGTTCTTAACACGAAACTGCGCACTTTACGCATATAGCGCCCGTCTTCGGTAAATTCTGGGGTATTCACTGCTTTTCGCTTTTGCTCAGCAATATTATGTAAAGAATCTTGTTGCATGGAAAAATATATAAATAGTCGGTTCTACAATAAAAACGGCGGATATTTTACCTGATAATTGACGGTTTTTGTGATGTTTTCATCAAATTCCTTGTGATACACTCGCACAATTTAATTGAGTTGTGAGAGAAAGTTATGTGGATTGCAGAATCAACGCCACAAGATGCCTTTGCTGCCGTTGTTTTATCTTGGTATGCGAAATATGGGCGGAAAACGTTACCTTGGCAGATAAATAAATCTTTGTATGGGGTATGGTTATCAGAAATTATGTTGCAACAGACACAGGTTACGACAGTAATTCCTTATTTTGAACGGTTTGTACAACGTTTTCCTACGATTATTTCGTTAGCAGATGCGTCTATTGATGAAGTTTTACATTTATGGACTGGGTTAGGCTATTATGCAAGAGCGAGAAACTTGCATCGAGCCGCACAAATTATTCGTGATCAATATCGAGGTAATTTTCCAACTGAATTTGAACAAGTATTAGCCTTACCAGGAATTGGTTTAAGCACCGCAGGAGCGATTTTATCCTCTTGTTTAGACGCTCCTTATCCAATTTTAGATGGCAATGTGAAACGTGTTTTAACACGTTATTTTGCGATTGAAGGTTGGCCAGGTGAGAAAACAGTGGAAACGACGTTGTGGCAAAAAAGTGCGATGGTAACACCACAATCACAAGTTGCTGCGTTTAATCAAGCTATGATGGATCTAGGTGCTTTAGTTTGTACAAGGAGTAAGCCAAAATGTAATTTGTGTCCGCTTGCAAAGGGTTGTATCGCTTATCGAGATAATAGTTGGAGTGCATACCCAAGCAAGAAACCTAAGAAAACATTACCTGAACGAGAAAGCTATTTTTTATTGTTAGTTGAGCAGTCTAGAGTGTTATTGCAACAGAGACCAGCAGAGGGATTGTGGGGAGGATTGTACTGTTTTCCACAATTTGAAACGAAAGAAAAATTAGATCACTTTTTACAACAACATCACTACCAAATTAGTGAAGAATTGCCTATTTTCCGTCATACATTTAGCCATTTTCATTTAGATATTCACCCAGTTGTGGTAATGAATACACCGCAAGAAAGGGTATTGCAAAAAAATGTTGCGGAAAGTTGTGCAGAATATAAACAGAGAGTACAAAACGAGAGTGAATATTGGTATGATCTAGCGGATTTTTCGCCGCCAAAAATTGGCTTAGCTACGCCAGTCAAAAATTTGTTGTTACAGTTAGCGGCAAATATAACAAAATAACAAATGATACAAGGATAATAATATGGCAAGAACCGTTTTTTGTGAGTATTTAAAGCAAGAAGCAGAAGGGTTAGATTTTCAACTTTACCCAGGTGAGCTTGGTAAACGTATTTTTGATTCAATCAGTAAAAAAGCCTGGTCTGAATGGTTAAAAAAACAGACTATGTTAGTTAATGAAAAAAAATTAAATATGATGAATCCTGAACATCGCAAATTATTGGAACAAGAAATGGTGAATTTCTTATTTGAAGGTAAAGATGTTCATATCGAAGGCTATGTTCCCCCTTCAAAGTAATAATTAATATGAAAGTAAAAAAATATTTTGTTACCACGGCATTAGCCCTTTTATTAGTGGGGTGTGGTTCTTCTTATGATCGTGATGATATTGATTACGATGATGCTTTTGCGAAAGATACTCGTGCCTTAGATATTTTAACGGGGCAGTTTTCACATAATATTGACCGTATTTGGGGCGTCAATGAATTGTTGGTTGCAAGCCGTAAAGATTATGTGAAATATACTGATAAATATTACACTCGTAGCCATGTTAGTTTTGATGAGGGTGTGATAACTATTGAAACTCAGACAAGTTTAGCTCGTTTGAAAAATGCGATAGTTCATACTTTGTTAATGGGATCGGATGCAAATGGTATTGATCTTTTTGCGGATGGTGATGTACCAATTAGTTCTCGTCCATTCTTATTAGGACAAGTGTTAGATCATCAGGGTGCACAAATTCCAAATGTTGCAGTTGCTTCTGCATTTGCCGACTATTTAGTGAATAATAAATTGCAGAGTCGCCGTTTAAGTAATGGGCATATTGTACAATTCGTTGTGATCCAAATGATTGCAAATCACGTCGCCATTCGTGCACAAAAATATATTCCATTTATTCGTAAAGCAGCACGTCATTATAATATTGATGAAAGTTTGATTCTTGGCATTATGCAAACGGAGTCGAGTTTCAACCCATATGCGATTAGTTATGCCAATGCGATGGGGCTAATGCAGATTGTTCCGCAAACTGCAGGACGAGATGTATTCCAAATGAAAGGGAGAGGTGGTATTCCATCGAAGAAATATTTATTTGATCCATATAAGAATATTGATGCTGGGGTTTCTTATCTATGGTTATTACAAAATAAATATTTAGCAGGAATTACCGATCCGACTTCACGTCGTTTTGCAGTGATCTCTGCTTATAATGGTGGAGCGGGTGCAGTATTGAGAATTTTTGATGAAGATAAAGATATTGCAGTAAATAAGATTAATCGCTTATTGCCTGAACAAGTGTATCGTATTTTGACAACAAGACATCCATCAGCACAGGCGAGAAACTACCTTATCAAGGTTGATAAAGCACAGAAAAGTTATCGAGTTATTCGTTAATTTTGCTGGTTTTAGTGGTGATTTAGTATTAATTTTATTCGTTTTGGATAGAAAAACGGCTAACGTGCGAAAAAAAGAAATTTTTTTCAAAATAGTGGTTGACTTGAAGGCTAAAAAAACGTTTAATACGCACCACTAAGACGTTGCCCAGATAGCTCAGTCGGTAGAGCAGGGGATTGAAAATCCCCGTGTCGGTGGTTCGATTCCGCCTCTGGGCACCACTATTCCTCCTTAGTTCAGTCGGTAGAACGGTGGACTGTTAATCCATATGTCGCTGGTTCAAGTCCAGCAGGAGGAGCCAAATTCTAGAAGGCTGTTACAATTAATGTTGTAACAGCCTTTAATTTTTTCTACCAAGTAGTCAGAAGATAGCTTTTAAAAAGAGCAGAACGGTGTTATATTTTTGCACCTATTTTGTCATCATTTTAGTATCAATAACTTAGCACGAATAAGGTCTTTCTTTTTATGGACGATTATGCGAATTTAGCGATTGCACTAGCAGGTGTTTGTCAATCCGCAAAGTTAGTTCAACAATTAGCACATCAAGGCACTGTCGCAGAACAAGACCTCTCTTCCACCTTAGAAAGTCTTTTAGTTATCCAAGCAGATAAAATAGTTGATATTTATGGTGGCACATTGACTAATCTAAAATTAGGGCTAACAACACTATTAGAACAGCTTAATGGGCAAAATGGTCGATTAGATGCTGAATTGAGTCGTTATTGGCTAAGCCTATTGGCATTGGAAAGTAAACTAAATAACAATGCAGAGAAAAAACAACAATTAGTCGACAGAATCCAATATTTACCAGCACAGTTAGAATTTCATAATAGCTTGCTTGATAACTCAATGTTGGCTGTGTTAGCTGGTATTTATGTTGATATTATTAGCCCATTAGGCGCTAAAATTCAGGTAAAAGGCGTGCCGTTATATTTACAGCAGCCTGATATTCAAAATCGTATTCGAGCTTGCTTATTAGCGGGTATTCGTTCTGCGGTATTATGGCGTCAGTTAGGTGGTTCAAAGTGGAAATTACTCTTTTTCCGCAGAAAACTCATCCAAGCAGCGCAACAACTGTATTCATCCCTTAAATAGACGGAGTGATTCTTCATGCAACTTAATGCTTTAACAGCACTTTCCCCGCTTGATGGTCGTTATCAAAATAAAACAGATGCATTACGTCCAATTTTTAGTGAATTTGGCTTATTGCGTTTTCGTGTAACGGTCGAAGTACGTTGGTTACAAAAATTGGCAGAAGCACCAGCCATTACAGAAATCCCCCTTTTATCAAAAAAAGCAATCGATTACCTAAACGATATTATTGCGAATTTTGATATACAAGATGCACAGCGAATTAAAGAGATTGAAGCAACAACTAACCATGATGTTAAGGCAGTTGAATATTTCTTAAAAGAGAAGTGTCAGGCACTTCCAGAGCTGGCTGCAATTAGTGAATTTATTCACTTTGCTTGCACCTCAGAAGATATTAATAATCTCTCACACGCACTGATGTTAAAAACGGCAAGAGAAGAGGTTATTTTGCCAGAATGGAAAAAGATTATTACTGAAATTAGCCATTTAGCAGAAACCTATAAAACGATCCCATTACTTTCTCGTACTCACGGACAGCCTGCTTCGCCAACAACAGTTGGTAAAGAAATGGTGAATGTCGCTTACCGTTTACAACGCCAATATCAACAATTACAACGTGTAGAAATTCTCGGTAAAATTAATGGTGCTGTGGGTAACTACAATGCACATTTATCCGCATATCCTGATATTGATTGGCATCTATTTAGCCAACAATTTGTACAAGATTTAGGAATTGATTGGAATCCATACACCACTCAAATTGAGCCACACGATTATATTGCCGAGTTTTTTGATTGTGTAATGCGTTTTAACACTATTGTTATCGATTTTGACCGTGATATTTGGGGTTATATTGCCTTAAATCATTTCAAACAAAAAACTATTGCAGGTGAAATTGGTTCATCAACCATGCCACATAAAGTGAATCCGATTGATTTTGAAAATTCAGAGGGGAACTTAGGAGTAGCGAACGCATTGATGAGCCATTTGGCACAAAAATTACCAATTTCTCGTTGGCAACGTGATTTAACAGACTCAACTGTATTACGCAATTTGGGTGTTGGCTTAGGATATAGCTTAATTGCGTATGCTTCGACTTTAAAAGGCATTAGTAAATTAGAAGTGAACGAAGCGCATTTACTGGCAGAATTGGATCGGAACTGGGAAGTACTTGCCGAACCAATTCAAACTGTAATGCGCCGTTATGGTATCGAAAAACCATATGAAAAATTAAAAGAATTAACTCGTGGTAAGCGTGTTGATCAACAAACGATGCAACAATTTATTGATGGTTTAGCGATTCCAGAAGAGGAAAAAGCTCGCTTAAAAGCATTAACACCAGCTAATTATATTGGTGCAGCAATTCAGTTAGTAGATGCGTTTTGACTAGATAAGTAACAACACACCCCAAGCGTTAGTTTGGGGTGTGTTGTTATCAAATTAGCTTTAATCAGTAGTAGCAAACCACCCATCTAACTTCTGGGCGAGTTTATCAACCCCAATTCTATTTAGGGAAGAGAAGGCTTCAACTTGAATATCACCTTGGAAAGGTAGGATTGCCTCTCTTACCATTCGGAGCTGTTTGCTGCGTTCACTTTGGCCTAATTTATCGGCTTTAGTGAGGAGTAATAAGATAGGTAAGTTGGCACTGACGGCCCATTCAATCATTTGTTGGTCGAGATCTTTTAGGGGGTGGCGGATATCCATTAAAATGACCACACCGCCTAAGCATTCACGTTTTTGTAAGTATTCACCAAGCGATTTTTGCCATTGTAATTTTAATTTTTCAGGCACGGCAGCATAGCCATAACCTGGTAAATCAACGATTTTACAGTTTTCACTGACTTCAAAGAGATTAATTAATTGAGTCCGTCCTGGTGTTTTTGAGGTTTTTGCTAAGTTTTTTTGATTGGCTAAGGTATTTAATGCTGTAGATTTCCCCGCATTAGAACGTCCAGCAAATGCAATTTCCACACCAGCATCAGCAGGTAATTGCGAAATATTTGCGGCACTCATTAAAAAATGGGTTTTGTGATAATTTAATTTGAATTCAATATTTGACACAAGATTATCCTTTTTTGAAAGTAATGGTTTCGCCTTTTATGCCGTAACGGTTTTCACTGTTCTGCCCAATAAATACGCCCCATTCCATTAATAATATCGCTAAGATAAAAATTGGGAAATAACGTCCGAGAATTAATTGCATTATCCCTTGACTATAAGGTGCAATTAGTACGCAGCATAGTGGTACGAGTAAAATAGTAATTGCTTTACCTGATCGACCACGATCATGTAAGCGTTTAATAATAATCGCCAGCCAGCAATAACCGACAAAAATTAAAGGTATAACAGCAAGCAATGCGGTAGTAGTTTGTTGAAATAATGAACGAATTGGAACAAGATTGGCAATAATAAATAGCAGGGCTACACATAATCCTGTTCCGATCCAAAAACCTTGACGGTTTAATCTCCCTTTGAGAGAAAAAAGTGCTTGTGTAATGTACATAAATCAGATTTTTTGATGAAAAAAGAGTCTTTTTTACAAATTTGCTATTATACAGGGAATAGGCGGAAAAAGTGAAAAGTTTGCTACATTTTATGTGTCATCAAAGGTTTATTTTATAGGGTGTAAAAAATCTTAATTGTGATCAAGTTCACATCATTTTTTACAAGACAAAAATTAAAAATCGTTTTAATATTAGCACCGTTTTTTGATTTCTATCTTTGAAAATTAACTTAAATATGAGGAAAAACAAATGGCAAAAATCATTAAAGTTCTTGGCCGTGAAATTATCGACTCTCGTGGTAACCCAACTGTAGAAGCGGAAGTTCACTTAGAAGGTGGTTTCGTTGGTTTAGCAGCTGCTCCATCTGGTGCATCAACAGGTTCTCGTGAAGCATTAGAATTACGTGATGGTGATAAAGCACGCTTCTTAGGTAAAGGGGTATTAAAAGCTGTTTCTAACATCAATGACATCATTGCACCAGCATTATTAGGCAAAGATGCTTCACAACAAGCTGAAATCGACCAAATCATGATCGATTTAGATGGTACTGATAACAAATCTAAATTAGGTGCTAACGCAATTCTTGCCGTTTCTCTTGCGAATGCAAAAGCAGCAGCTGCTTCTAAAGCATTACCACTTTATGCATGGATTGCAGAATTAAACGGTACTCCAGGTCAATATTCAATGCCATTACCAATGATGAACATCATCAATGGTGGTGAACACGCAGATAACAACGTTGATATCCAAGAATTTATGATTCAACCAGTTGGTGCAAAAACTTTACGTGAAGCATTACGTATCGGTGCAGAGGTATTCCACAACTTAGCGAAAGTATTAAAATCAAAAGGTTTAAATACTGCAGTTGGTGATGAAGGTGGTTTCGCACCTAACTTAGCTTCTAACGCTGAAGCATTAGCGTGCATTAAAGAAGCAGTAGAAAAAGCAGGTTATGTATTAGGTAAAGATGTTACTTTAGCAATGGACTGTGCATCATCTGAATTCTATAACAAAGAAACTGGTATGTATGAAATGAAAGGTGAAGGTAAATCATTCACTTCTAAAGAATTCACTCACTACCTTGAAAAACTTTGTGAAGAATACCCAATTAAATCTATCGAAGATGGTCAAGATGAATCAGATTGGGAAGGTTTCAAATATCAAACTGAAGTACTTGGCGGTAAAATCCAACTTGTTGGTGACGACTTATTCGTAACTAATACTAAGATCCTTAAAGAAGGTATCGAAAAAGGTATCGCTAACTCAATCTTAATCAAATTTAACCAAATCGGTTCATTAACTGAAACTTTAGCTGCAATTAAAATGGCTAAAGATGCAGGTTATACCGCAGTAATTTCTCACCGTTCTGGTGAAACTGAAGATGCAACTATTGCTGATTTAGCGGTAGGTACAGCAGCAGGTCAAATCAAAACTGGTTCTATGAGCCGTTCAGACCGTATTGCGAAGTACAACCAATTAATCCGTATTGAAGAAGCATTAGGTGATAAAGCACCATTCTTAGGTCTAAAAGCGGTTAAAGGTCAAGCTTAATTCACAATTAAGACATTAGACTAAAATAAAAGGCATAGTAGACAAAATTGTTGCTGATGTGTCAAAAACTATGCCAAGTGGACAAAATTGTGGCTAATATTTAT
>NZ_JBHLWA010000018.1:0-91067 GCF_042433085.1 Gallibacterium melopsittaci | reverse complement strand
AGCCGAATTATCCTGGCGGCGAGAGTGCAATAGGCCCACCTGAATCCATGCCGAACTCAGAAGTGAAATGTTGCCACGCCGATGGTAGTGTGGGAGCTTCCCATGTGAGAGTAGGTCACTGCCAGGTTTTATTTTTTAAGTATATTTTTTAGAAGTGTATTTAAAAAATAAGAATTTTTTGGCGATAATAGTGCAACAGGCCCACCTGAATCCATGCCGAACTCAGAAGTGAAATGTTGTTACGCCGATGGTAGTGTGGGAATTTCCCATGTGAGAGTAGGTCATCGCCAATTTCCCCATTTAGCGGAGCGGTAGTTCAGCTGGTTAGAATACCTGCCTGTCACGCAGGGGGTCGCGGGTTCGAGCCCCGTCCGTTCCGCCACTTTATTATACCAATAGGGGCGTAGTTCAATTGGTAGAGCACCGGTCTCCAAAACCGGGTGTTGGGAGTTCGAGCCTCTCCGCCCCTGCCATTATTTAAATCTCTTTATTCCCAATTAAATTCCTAATTTTTAATTTATTGTATTGTTTGTATTTGTCTTATTACTAAACCTGACTAGGAATTAGGTTTATCTATTTCTTATTTTATATATTTCTTTTTATTAGCCTTATACCTTATACGATAAAGCTAGAAAGAATATTAAAAAAGCATAGTCAAGATAGCTATGCTTGTTGAATAAATAAGATGAAATATTAATTATTCTTCAATAAATTTATTGGCTAATACTTGATAAGTCGCGCCATTTTCGTGTAAGCGGAATAGGGTATTTAATGAAATATCCTTATTAAGGACAACTTGAAGCCAAGTTTGTTGATCATTATAGGTAAAATTAATAATTGTACCTGTACGACGCCAACCACTTTCTAATGCCATTTCAACCGCATTACCAATGTCAACTTGTTCTCGAGTGTCACTGATAAGCGTAAACATAGCTAATTTATTTGCACCACGATATTTCGCTCGAGCAATCGTTTCTTGTCCAATATAACAACCTTTACTAAAAGAAATTGCTCGTTCTAAGTATTGTAAATTTAATGCTTGAGGAATAAATTCGCCTTGAGATTGTGCATTAAATAGAGGTTGTCCATTAAGAATATGAAGTGCTTTCCATTTATCTTGATCCTCAATGAAGTTACGAGGAGTTTCTGTTAATAACAGATAATACCCTTGTTCTGGTGCGGCGATATGTAAAATGGTATCGGTTGCAGTTTGATAAACTTCAGTATCAACACTGAGATCTTCTGGTAATTGATCCGCAGTAAATGCGTAAATAGAGAGTTCCTTTGCCATAAAACTCACTTTGGAGAATACAGCATATTTTTTTAATTGATCCAATGCACTAGGTAGTAAACTTTTCTCAAAAATAAACCAGAATTGTTGAGAAGAAAATTTGATTAAACGGAAAAGTGAAACCATTTTTCCTTTAGGATCACAATGTGCGGCAAGTGTAGAGCTATTGTCTGGCATTTTTACTACATCACAAGTGAGCTGACCTTGTAAAAAAGTTTGACTATCTACGCCAGAAATCTCGATAACACAATAATTTGTTAATTGACTAGCAAATTGGGTCACTTTATTTAATGTAGGCATAATTTCTCCTTAGAGATGAAAAATAGGGCTTGTGTTACCAAGCCCTAGTCGAATTAATGATTAGCAAATTTTTTACGACTTTCTTTAAATTTTCGTTCTTTTCCAGCACGAGATTTTTTATTGAAAGAATCATTATCTCGTTCACGTGATTTTTTACGTGATGAATGATGTTTATCATCAGAACTGATAGTTGCCGCTTCTAATAAAGACATTCTCATTGGTTTACCAACGACATAGGTACGTTGGAAATGTTGCAATAATCCTTTTGGCATTTCAATAGGTAACTCAACAGTTGCATGATGTTCATACAATTTAATATGTCCTATATAACGACTACTTAAATTTCCTTCATTAGCGATTGCACCAACGATATGCCCTACTTCTACCCCATCGGCACGACCAACTTCGATGCGATAAACATCCATTGGCATACTATTATAATTTTTGGCTCCACGACGTTCAGCAGAACGAGGGTTTTCACGGCGTTCTTTTTCTTTACGTACTGGTTTGATTTCAGGATCTGGCGGTAGAATTAACTTTTGTTTACCTTGTAATAACATCATCATTGCTGCTGCAATATCTTCTTGAGATTGGTCCGCAGCAAAAATATCCTCAAGTAAACTGCGATAGAGTTCTAGATCATGATGTTCTAATTGTGCAGTAATTTTTTGTCTAAATTTCTCACGGCGTACTGTTTGTAATTGCTCGTGATTTGGGACTTGTGTCTCATCAACCGTTTTCTTCATTAAACGTTCAATATTGCGGAGATGGCGTCTTTCTCTTGGCTCAACAAATAATAATGCACGTCCAGCACGCCCAGCACGCCCTGTACGACCAATTCGATGAACGTAAGATTCTGGATCGAGAGGAATATCATAATTGACAACTAAACTAATACGTTCAATATCAATACCACGAGCAGCTACATCTGTTGCAACCAGAATATCTAAACGGCCGTTACGTAATTTATCTAAGGTTTGTTCGCGTAATTGTTGTGTCATATCACCATTTAATGCTGCACAACGGAAATTATTTCTTTCAAGGAGTTCGGTAATTTCTAGGGTTGCTGTTTTGGTTCGCGCGAAAATAATCGCCGCATCAAACTCTTCAACTTCTAGGAAACGAACTAATGCTTCACCTTTTTTAAATCCATTTACTAACCAATAAGATTGCGTAATATCGGGTGCAGTTTGTTGGGTAGATTGAATTTTAATTTCTTGTGGGTTACGCATAAAACGGCGAGTAATGCGACGGATTGGTTCTGGCATCGTTGCCGAAAATAGTGCGGTTTGATGTTGCTCTGGTAACTCAGCCATCACGGTTTCAACATCTTCAATAAAGCCCATGCGTAACATTTCATCAGCTTCATCCAACACGATAGCTTTTAAAGCACTTAAATCTAATGTTTTACGACGAATATGATCTAAAATACGCCCTGGTGTACCAACGACAACTTGTGCACCTTGTTTTAATGCACGTAACTGGATGTCATAACGTTGTCCACCATATACAGTAACAATGTTGATGCCTTTTAAGTTTTTCGCGAACTGTTCGCAAGCATCGGCAACTTGAATGGCTAGCTCACGAGTTGGTGCCATAACAAGTAATTGAGGATATTTTTTATCAACCTCAATATGGGTTAATAGTGGCAGTGCAAAGGCGGCAGTTTTACCACTACCTGTTTGCGCCATACCTAAAACATCTTCTCCATTTAATAAATGAGGAATACAAGATTGTTGAATAGGTGATGGATTGATAAAACCTAAATCTGAAATTGCAGATAAAAGCGTTTCTGGCAGACCTAAATCTGCAAAGGTTAAAGTTTGTTCTGTCATGTAAATACCGAAAGTATAAATAATTTTTTGTAATAAGTGTTGTTATGGTTGGTTTTGTGCTTTCACTTTAGTTTCACTTAAACGTAATAACTCTAACAATGCAAAACGATATTCAACAAAGCTATAAACTTGATTCACCATTGCGAGTTTAAATAACGTGATTGCATCTTGTTTGTTATGTAACATTAATTGCTGTTTTGCCAGATAAAAATAAGTTTCCGTTAATACTTCTGCATATTGTGAGGAAGATTTTTCTGCATACTTTTTCATTCTTTCACGTAGTTCAGTAAGTGAAATCTGATCTAAGTAATATTGCACGATATTTGTTCCCCAATATTCATTGGATAACTTACTGGCACGTTGTTTAAGTAAGGCTAAAGCCTGATTTGGATTCTGTTTTAACTCATTAAAGTATAGCCATAATACACGATAAGGATTGGTTATTTCTTCCTGATAAAAGGTTAGGAGATCATCCTCTGCTTCAGTATAGCGATTAGAGTAATAAAAACTTAAGCCACGATTAAAGAAAGCATAACTATAATGAGGATCAATCGTTAACACAGCATTAAAATAATCAATGGCTGCATCATAATCCCCCTCAATGAGTGCGTAGATTCCTAAGTAATTGTAAGCATCTGCCATTTTAGGTTTGAGCTGGATCGCTTGAGAGAAATCAAAGCGAGAAAGCGTCCAAAGACCAAGACTATCGTACAGTACGCCACGTTCGAAGTAGAATGCAGCACGATCTTCATGGTTCATCTTCTCTAATTGCAAAACTTGGCTGAGTTTGGCAATCACAACCTCTTGATCCAGATGTTCCTGTGGTTTGGTATCTGAAAAGATAAGCTGTGAATCTGTTCCTAATACGCTTAACGGTGAGGTACTACAACCTGCAATCAATAAACATAGAGAGAAAAAAGGAAAATAAAAAAATGAACAAACTCTTTTCTGCAACTGACACATGATACTGCCTTTAAATTAGCACTAAGCTCAACATCACTGGCAAAAACACCGTGATAAATTTTTTATCACGGTGTTATTCGTCATTGCTTAATTATGCATCCACTGAAGATTCTTCAACAACATTTTCTTCATCTGTTACAGGTGATGAAGTTTCACTTGCTGGTTGTAAATCTTTCATTGTTAAACGGATACGACCTTGACGATCAATTTCAACTACTTTCACGGTAACTTCTTGGCCCACTTGTAGATAATCAGTCACTTTTTCTACACGAGCTTCAGAAATTTGTGAAATATGAACTAATCCTTCTTTGTTGCCAAGTACAGAAACAAATGCACCGAAATCAACAATACGTGTTACTTTACCTTGATAGATTTTGTTTACTTCTACTTCTGCAACAATATCTTCAATTTTCGCCATTACTGCTTTGGCAGCATTGTTATCTGTTGCGGCAATTTTCACTGTACCATCATCATCAATATCGATTGAAGTACCTGTTTCTTCAGTTAAGCTACGGATAACAGCACCACCTTTACCAATGACATCTTTGATCTTCTTCGGATCGATCTTCATGGTGTGGATACGTGGAGCGAAATCAGAGATATCGGCACGAGGGGTTTGAATAGCTTGTTCCATAACGTTCAGGATATGCATTCTGGCACTTTTCGCTTGATTTAATGCAATCTGCATAATTTCAGGGGTGATGCCTTCAATTTTGATATCCATTTGTAATGCAGTTACCCCAGTACGTGTACCAGCCACTTTAAAGTCCATATCACCAAGATGGTCTTCATCACCAAGAATGTCTGATAATACAACAAATTTTTCATCTTCTTTCACTAAGCCCATTGCAATACCTGCAACAGCTGCTTTAATTGGTACACCTGCGTCCATTAATGAGAGTGATGCACCACACACTGATGCCATTGAAGATGAACCATTAGATTCAGTGATTTCAGATACAACACGAACGACATAAGGGAATTCAGCTAAGGTTGGCATAACAGCAGCTACACCACGTTTTGCTAAACGACCATGTCCAATTTCACGACGTTTTGGAGAACCGATTTGTCCAGTTTCACCTACTGAATATGGAGGGAAGTTGTAGTGGAAGAGGAAATGATCTGCTCTTTCACCTGTTAATTCATCAATAATTTGTGCATCTCGTTCAGTACCCAATGTCGTAATCGCTAATGCTTGAGTTTCACCTCGAGTAAAGATAGCAGAACCATGGGTGCGAGGAAGTACGCCAGTACAAATATCTAATGCACGTACAGTATCCACAGTACGACCATCAATACGAGGTTCGCCTGCTAAAATACGGCTACGTACCACACGACTTTCTAATTCGTGAATAATGTCAATGATTTTGCCTTCTGTAATGCTTTCATCTTCACTATTTTCAGCAAGAATAGTGGCACAAACTTCTGCTTTGATCGCATCAATTTGTTCATAACGAGCTTGCTTTTCAGTAATACGATAGGCTTCACCTAAACGAGCTTCAGAAAGTTCTTTAATACGATTAATTAAGGCTTCATTTTTTGTAGGTGCTTGCCATTCCCAACGAGGTTTTCCTGCTTCTGCAGTGAATTCTTTAATCGCTTCAATAACTACTTGTTGTTGTTGATGGCCGAAAACTACCGCAGCCAACATTTGTTCTTCTGTTAAAATATCTGCTTCTGATTCAACCATTAAAACGGCTTTATCTGTACCCGCAACAACTAAATCTAAACGACTTTGTTTTTGTTCAGCCATAGTTGGGTTAAGTACAAATTGATCATTAATGAAGCCAACACGTGCTGCACCGATTGGACCATTAAATGGCACACCAGATAATGATAATGCAGCAGAAGCACCGATCATTGCAACAAGATCTGGACTAATTTGTGGATTCACAGAAACAACGGTTGCAATAATTTGAATTTCATTCAAGAAGCCTTCAGGGAACAAAGGGCGAATTGGGCGATCGATCAAGCGAGCGATCAATGTTTCACCTTCAGAAGGGCGACCTTCACGTTTAAAGAATCCGCCTGGAATACGACCAGCAGCATAGCTACGTTCTTGGTAATTTACGGTTAAAGGGAAGAAATCTTGCCCTTCTTTAACCTCTTTTTTGGCTACAACAGTAACAAAAACACTGGTATCGTCCATGCTTGCCATTACTGCTGCAGTTGCCTGACGTGCAATAGCACCTGTTTCTAATGTTACGGTATGTTGACCGTATTTAAATTGTTTCACAATTGGCGTCACAACTTTTTTCCTTATAAAAAATAGATTAAACAAAAAATGATGTTTTGTAATGACCCGTTTGCGACTAGCAAAAGTATTTTCAACTTAAAAATACTTTTGTTAGCCGCACACAAAACGAGGTATCACAAAAGCGCATCATTATAACGCGATTTTGGCTTTATGGCAGTTTATTTTAAGAAATTTATTGGTTTATAGATCGTTGTAAGATCAGTTGAGTTAAAAAAGAAGAAGAAAAAAAGAGATAAAATTATATTAAATAATGACTCAAACTAGCTGTTTTTGAGCGATAACGCAAATAAAAATAACTTATTCATCTAAATGCTGGGTCTTTTAACAGCACTTTTTCGCTATAAAAATGTGATCTAGTTTGCATATTTGTTCTTTTTCAATCAAATTTTGATTTTTTGTTTTCTTTTTGAGTTAAAATACTTATAAATTTTCGTATTAGAATAATTTATTATTTTTTCTTGGGTGTTGGAGGCTTCAAATATGACAAATCAGCAGCTAAATTCAACCACACCGAATTGGGAAACAGATGTAATCATTATTGGTGGTGGGGCAACAGGTGCAGGGATTGCTCGAGATTGTGCGTTAAGGGGACTTCGTTGTATTTTATTAGAACGTCGTGATATTGCGACTGGAGCAACGGGACGTAATCACGGGTTATTACATAGTGGTGCGAGATATGCAGTTAATGATCATGAATCTGCAGAAGAGTGCATAAAAGAAAATATGATCCTAAAACGGATTGCACGCCATTGTGTAGAAGATACAAAAGGACTTTTTATTACGTTACCTGAAGATGATCTTGCTTATCAAAAAACCTTTATTGATAGTTGCCAAAAAGCAGGTATTGAAGCCATTCAGATTGAACCTGATTTAGCAAAACGTTTAGAACCTTCAGTTAATCCATCTTTGATTGGTGCAGTAGTCGTACCAGATGGCACCGTGGATCCATTTCGTTTAACGGCAGCCAATATGTTGGATGCCAAAGAAAATGGTGCAACCATTTTAACCTATCACGAAGTAGTAAAATTATTACGTGAAGGTGATCGTGTAATTGGCGTGGAAGCTTTTGATCATAAACGAAAACTATATGCAAAATTTTATGCGCCTATCGTAGTTAATGCTGGCGGTATTTGGGGTCAAGGTATTGCCGAATATGCTGATCTGAAAATTAAGATGTTTCCAGCAAAAGGATCATTATTGATTATGGGGCATCGGATCAATAATTTAGTGATTAATCGCTGTCGTAAACCAGCCAATGCCGATATTCTCGTACCAGGTGATACCATTTGTGTCATTGGGACAACGTCTGATCGTATCCCTTATGATCAAATTGACAATATGATTGTTACTCCTCAAGAAGTGGATGTGTTGTTTACTGAGGGAGAAAAACTTGCCCCTTCATTACGTCATACTCGGGTATTACGTGCTTATGCTGGAGTTCGTCCGCTTGTTGCGAGTGATGATGATCCATCAGGCCGAAACGTGAGTCGTGGTATTGTGTTATTAGATCACGAAGCACGAGATGGACTAAAAGGTTTTATTACTATTACTGGCGGTAAATTAATGACATATCGCTTAATGGCGGAATGGGCTACGGATTTAATTTGTAAGAAATTGAATCGCCAAGCAGAATGTAAAACAGCTATTCAACCTCTACCAGGTTCACAAGAAACGGCAACAGAAACACATCAACGTATCGTATCTATTCCAAATCCAATCCGAATTTCAGCTATTTATCGTCATGGTGCAAGAGCAGATCGCTTATTAGCAGAACAACGTCTTGATCGTAGCCTAGTGTGTGAATGTGAAATGGTTACAGCGGGTGAAGTGAAGTATGCCGTTGAAGAGCTAGATGTAAATAATTTAGTGGATTTACGCCGACGTACCCGTGTGGGCATGGGAACTTGCCAAGGAGAACTTTGTGCTTGTCGTGCTGCTGGATTGATGAGCCGTTTTAATGTTATTTCCGCAGAGCGTTCAACAACTCAACTTTCTTCTTTCTTAGAAGAACGTTGGAAAGGCATTGAACCGATCGCATGGGGCGATGCGATTCGTGAAGCAGAGTTTAGTAGCTGGATCTATTTCAGTTTATTAGGACTAAAACAGGTTAATCCACAAGTAACAGAACAAGGGACAGATAAAAATGAATTTTGATACAGTGATTATTGGTGGCGGATTAGCTGGTTTACTTTGTGGGATCAGGCTCCAACAACAAGGGCAACATTGTGCCATTATTACAGCAGGTCAAAGTGCAATCGACTTTTCTTCTGGTTCGTTAGATCTATTAAGTTTTTGTTCAGCACAACCCGTTGAGAAGTTAGCGACAGGATTAAATCAATTAGCACTAGATTCTCCTCAACATCCATATAGTTTAATGGGGACAGAATCGGTTTTACATTATGCACAGCAGTTTCAACAATTAGTACAGCAGTTACAATTAAACTTAGTCGGTGAAGTAGAACAAAATCATTATCGAGTTACCCCATTAGGTTCATTACAACCAGCGTGGCTATCACCTCAACAAGTGCCAACGTTGCCAATGACTGGGGAAAAGTTCCCTTATCATTCATTAATGATTTTAGGGATTGAAGGTTTTCATGATTTTCAACCACATTTGTTGGCGGCGAATTTACAACACTTGCCACAATTTGCTGAATGTGAGATTCACCATACTTTGTTACATATTCCAGAGTTAGATCATTTGCGTACTAATGCACGTGAATTCCGTAGTGTTAATATTTCGCAAGTGCTAGAACATAAATTAAATTTCCATGAGTTAGTGGCAGAAATTAAACAGGCAGCAGGGCAAGCAGAAGCAGTATTTCTACCTGCGTGTTTTGGACTAGATGATGAAAGTTTCTTTGAACAACTAAAACAAGCAACTGGTTTGGCACTCTTTGAATTACCGACATTGCCACCTTCTTTATTAGGGTTACGTCAACATTATAAATTACGTCGTGAGTTCCAGCGTTTAGGTGGGGTATTGATGAATGGTGATACCGTATTACGCAGTGAATTTGCTGAAGGTAAAGTAAGTAAAATTTATACGGCACAACATGAAGAGATCGCATTAACCGCCAATCATTATATTCTTGCCACAGGTAGTTTCTTTAGTAATGGTTTGATCGCACGGTTTGAAAAAGTTGTTGAACCGATCTTTGCTCTTGATCTGTTAGCCGAGAGTGATCGTTTACAATGGACCACTCACCGTTTTGCCGATGCACAACCATATCAACACTATGGTGTAAAAATTAATGCACATTGCCAAGTAATGAAAGCGGGAAAAATCGTACCAAATTTGTTTGCTGTTGGGGCAGTGGTTGGTGGTTTTAATGGCTTACATCAAGGCTGTGGTTCAGGGGTATCTATTGCGACAGCTTATAACGTGGCGGAGTATATTTTAGCGGGAGGTCAGCAATGAATTTACAACAATTAATCGCACAAGCTGAACAAACTCACCAACAACCTTATCACGATTCAAGTTTTGAGAGTTGCATTAAATGTACGGCATGTACAGCAGTTTGCCCAGTATCACGTAATAACCCAGCTTATCCTGGACCAAAGCAAGCTGGCCCAGATGGTGAACGCTTACGTTTAAAAAATCCATTACTTTATGATGAAGCACTTAAATATTGTACTAACTGTAAACGGTGCGAAATTGCTTGTCCGTCAGGTGTGAAGATTGGCGATATTATTGTGCGTGCCAGAGATCATTACGGTAAAGGCAAGGGTAAAAGTAAAATCCAAAAATTACGTGATGCGATTTTAAGTAATACTGATTTAATGGGAACGATGAATACCCCATTTGCACCAATTGTGAATACGATTACTGGTTTAAAAGCGACTCGTTTCTTGTTAGATAAAACATTAAAAGTAGATCAACGCCGTAGCTTACCAAAATATTCCTTCGGTAGTTTCCGTAATTGGTATAAGAAAAATGCAGCGGAACAACAAAGTTTGTATCAAGATAAAGTAGCGTATTATCACGGCTGTTATGTGAATTACAATAATCCTGAATTAGGTAAAGAGTTGATTAAAGTCTTTAATGCGATGGATATTGGCGTTGTATTGCTTGAGAAAGAAAAATGTTGTGGCTTACCATTGATGGTGAATGGTTTTCCACAAAAAGCGATGAGTCAGGCAGAATTTAATATCCAACAACTTGAAAAAGTGGTGGCAGAGAAGAGTCTTGAGATTGTGGGGACTTCTTCAAGCTGTACGTTAACTTTAAAAGATGAATATGAGCATATTCTTGGTAAAGATAATAGCAAGGTAAAAGGACACATCAATTTAGTTACTCGTTATATTTATAAATTATTGGAAAGTGGTGAAAAAACATTACCGCTTAAACCATTACCATTACGAGTGGCTTACCATACCGCTTGTCATATGGAGAAAGCAGGTTGGGTACCTTATACCATTGAGTTATTAAGAAAAATTCCTGGATTAGAGTTGGTTATGCTTAATTCACAATGTTGTGGGATTGCAGGAACCTATGGCTTTAAATCAGAAAATTACGCTACTTCACAAGCTATCGGTAATTCTCTCTTCCAACAAATTGAAGCAGGTAATTTTGATTATGTGATTTCGGATTGTGAAACCTGTAAATGGCAAATTGATATGTCAACGAGCAGAACTTGCTTGCATCCGATTACGCTATTAGCGATGGCATTGGGCGAGTAGTTGATTTATTTCAGAGAGAAAGGCGAGGTAGCTCGCCTTTTTTTCTTTGATTCTTTATAATCCTTTAGCTGTTTAATTTCAAAATAATTTTGTGTTACTTTGCCTTATTGTATTATCTTGTACCGTCTTAGGCTGTTGTTGCCCAAACTTGTTTTGAATTTAAACGACTATAAATTCGCACAACATCATTATGGATTTTATTATGACCTTAGATTTAACCGAAATTCGCCATAAAATTACACAAATTGATCGTGAAATTTTGAGATTATTGGCAGAAAGACATCAAATTGCTTATGACGTCGTAAAAAGTAAAGAAATTACCAAGAAGCCATTACGCGATATTGAGCGTGAACAGCAGTTATTAGATGCGTTAATTCGTTATTCTGAAGGACAAAATTATCATCTTAATCCGCAGTATATTACCGAAATTTTCCAAAAAATTATTGAAGATTCAGTATTAACCCAACAAGTTTATTTACAAAATAAGTTAAACCAACAGCGTAATAATGAAATTCATATTGCCTTTTTGGGGATGTTAGGCTCTTATTCCAATTTAGCTGCTCGTAAATATGCTGAGCGTTCACAAAAGCAACTGATTGAGTTAAGTTGTGAATCATTTCAACAGGTGTGTGATGCCGTCGCGAGCGGTAAAGCGGATTATGGGGTATTACCAATAGAAAATACTACCTCTGGTTCCATTAATGACGTGTATGATTTGCTACAACACACTGATTTACATTTAGTTGGTGAGTTAACTTATCCTATTCAACATTGTGTATTAACCTCTCAAGCGGCAGATTTAAGCGAAATTGATACAGTTTATAGTCATCCACAAGTGATTCAGCAATGTAGCCAATTCCTGAATGCGTTACCTGGTATTCATGTGAAATATTGCGAAAGTTCTTCACATGCGATGCAATTAGTAGCAAAAATTAATCGCCCAAATGTGGCAGCGTTAGGAAATGCCGAAGGTGGCAAATTATATGGTTTACAGGTGTTGCAAGATGGTATTGCTAATCAAGTCAATAATATTACTCGCTTTATTGTATTAAGTAAGCAACCGATAGCAGTTTCGCCACAAGTGAGTGCAAAAACGTTGTTATTAATGTCCACAACACAGCAGGCAGGTGCATTGGTTGATGCGTTATTAGTCTTTAAAAAACATCAAATTATTATGACGAAATTGGAATCTCGTCCGATTTATGGCAAGCCTTGGGAAGAGATGTTTTATGTTGAGTTAGAGGCAAACTTACATCAAGAAACTACGCAACTCGCCTTACAAGAGTTACAAACCTATTGTAGTTTTGTGAAAGTGTTAGGTTGTTATCCGAGTAATATTGTAAAACCAGCCGCTTGAGGTAATGATGAAACTGAGTTTAATTGTGGCAATGACAAAAAATCACGTCATTGGATTGGAGAATAAAATGCCTTGGCATTTGCCAGCAGATTTGGCATGGTTTAAACAAAATACCTTGCATAAACCTGTGATTATGGGGCGTAACACTTTTGAATCGATCGGTCGTCCTTTACCACAGCGACGTAATATTGTGTTATCTCGTCAGGCTAAAGCGATTGCGGGCGTTGAAGTGGTGGCGAATTTAGCGCAAGCATTAGCATTGGTGCAAGATCAAGAAGAAGTGATGATTATTGGTGGTGGGCAGTTATTTTCAGAAACGTTGGCACAAACAGAGCGATTATATCTAACGGAAATTGATGCTGAATTAGAGGGTGATACCTATTTTCCGACATTAAATCTAGATGAATGGCAGCAGCGTTTTAGTCAAACGCATGCCGCTGATGAAAAAAATCAATATGCTTGTTGTTTTAAAATTTTAGAACGCCAGCATAAGTAGTCGCCATAAACCAATACCTAATAGCGTAAAGGCTAAACAACCAAAAAGGTGTAAACAAACAACCCCAATCCCAGTGAGCCATTGCTCATCAAGAAAAATGTTAACGACCTCACCAGAAAAAGAGGAGAAGGTCGTTAAACTGCCTAAAAAACCTGTGATAAAAAATAGTCGCCACTCATTACCAATCATCGGAAATGAAAGCAGAATACCGCTGATTATTCCCATCAAGAAACAGCCTAAATAGTTGGCGATTAAGGTACCAAAAGCAAAGCTAGTAAAAATTGGGTTGAATAGGTTGCTTAATCCCCAACGAGAACAAGCCCCTAATGCAGCACCCACTGAAATATAGAATAGTTGAATCATAGTTAAATTAAGTTAAAGGTTGCACGTAAATAACTGGCGACCGCTTCGTGAGCGTGATGTCCAATGATTTCTAAGTTTGGTAAGGCTTTGACTAATGCTGGGTTAGCATTTGCCATAATGCAGCCTTTACCTACAAAATCCAGCATACTTTCATCATTCATACCATCACCAAAAGCTAGACAGTCATTAGCAGAATAATGGCGGTTAGCTAAGGCTTTTTTCAACGCATTTCCTTTGGAAACATCTTTATTCATAATTTCTAAACAGTTCAAAGAGGCATAAACAATCTCGGTTTGTTCGCCATACGTTTTACGCAAATATTGCTCCAAGTCGAGTAAGTCGGTTTGGGTTCTAGCAATAAAAAAGACTTTTTCAGTCCCACTTGCATCGTGTTTGCGGAAATCGGTTATCTGGTAAGTAAAACCGGAGTCTTTATGGTATTTCGCCATTTGTGGAATATCTCGATCAATAAACCAACCTGAATCTTGGTAAGAATTAACAAAAATTTTATCTTTATTGAAAGGTGTATTGAGGATTTCTAAAGCGAGATCGGCAGGAAGATCATTTTTATCTAATAATTTACCTGAAAGATCGTGAATTCTTGCACCGTTAGAGGTAATGATTTGGATATTTTCAATCCCGATTTTTTCAACAATAGAAAACACATCTTCATGTTTTCGACCAGTGGCTAATACAATATCCACTTGTTTTTGTTCTAATTTTCTTAAGGTTTCTATTGTGAAATTCCCAACAACATGTTGAGCATTAAGTAATGTACCATCAAGATCTGAGGCAACGAGTTGAAAAGGAAGTAAACTACGCATAATGTTCCTAAATTTTTCCCTAAATTTTCCCTAAAAACGGACATATGTTAGCAAAAATCATAAAAAACAGGGTGTTTTTTTACGTTTCGATAATGTGTAAAAATTTTTTATAAAAATAGTTTGATTAATTCAAAAAATGTGATATCAATAAAGACGCTCAAAAGCACACAACATACATACTTAGACCCACATTGGATATTGAAACTATGAATTCTATTCGTTTTATTGGCATTATTATTAACCTCGTGGTGATTAGCACTACGAGGTGAGTGGTACAAGCTGATAAAACTTTCAATAAAAGATTTTAGGTCAGATGAACCCTCGCCACTACTAGGCGAGGGTTTTTTATAGCTTAAAGGAAATAATAAAAATGAATGGTGCAAGATTTATTACAGAATGTTTAAAAGCGCACGGTGTAACAACCATTTTTGGCTATCCTGGCGGTGCAATTATGCCAGTTTATGATGCAATTTATGATTCTGGATTAGACCATTTACTCTGTCGTAATGAGCAAGGTGCGGCAATGGCAGCGATTGGTTATGCGCGTGCAAGTGGTAAGGTTGGGGTATGTATCGCAACATCTGGTCCTGGAGCAACCAATTTAGTCACAGGATTAGGTGATGCAATGATGGACTCTATTCCTGTTGTGGCAATAACGGGGCAAGTTGCTTCACCGTTTATCGGGACTGATGCTTTCCAAGAAGCTGATGTATTAGGATTATCATTAGCTTGTACAAAACATAGTTTTATTGTGCAAAGTATCGATGAACTACCCGAAGTAATGGCACAAGCCTTTCAAATTGCGCAAAGTGGCAGACCAGGTCCAGTATTAGTCGATATACCAAAAGATGTCCAATTTGCACCAATTGATCGCCAACCTATCGTTAATCCTCTACAACAACCTCAAGCAATTCCTGATGAATTACTTCAACAAGCAAAAACATTACTGCAACAAGCAAAACGCCCAGTGCTTTATGTCGGTGGTGGTGTAGGAATGGCGGATGCCGTTGCAGAATTACGTCAATTTGTTGAGATTACGCAAATTCCAAGTTTTTCGACAATTAAAGGTTTAGGTGCACTACCTGTTGATAATCCTTATTATATGGGAATGATTGGAATGCATGGTACAAAAGCAGCCAATTATGCCGCGCAAGAAAGTGATTTACTTGTCGTGTTAGGCGCACGTTTTGATGACCGTGTGACGGGTAAATTAGATAGCTTTGCGACCGCAGCAAAAGTGATTCATGTTGATATTGATATTGCCGAAATTAATAAATTACGTCGTGCCGATGTCGCAATCAAAGGCGATATGAAACAGGTATTGCGTGAATTAGCAATGCCATTAGCGATTGATGACTGGCGAAGTGATGTTGTACGTTTAAAAGAGAGTTATGATTTTCGTTATGCAGAAAATGCTGGAGAAACCAATATTAATCCATGGTGGTTATTGCAGACGTTATCTCATAAACGTGCGAAAAATAGCGTTATTTCAACAGATGTAGGGCAGCATCAAATGTGGTCTGCACAGCATATGCAGCATTTTGATCCGAAGAATTACATCACTTCTGCTGGATTTGGCTCAATGGGCTTTGGTTTACCAGCTGCAATTGGCGCACAAAAAGCGCGTCCACAAGATCCTGTGATTTTAATTACGGGGGATGGTTCTTTCATGATGAATATTCAGGAATTAGGCTCGATTAAACGTGGTCAATTACCAGTAAAAATTCTCCTTTTGGATAATCAGCGTTTGGGTATGGTACGTCAATGGCAAACCTTATTCTTCTGTGGTCGTCATAGTGAAACGATTTTAGATGATAATCCTGACTTTATTACTTTGGCGAAAGCATTTGATATTCCAGGTGAACGTATTGAAACAGGCAGTGAAGTGGATGCCGCATTAGATCGTTTACTTAACGCTAAGGGTGCATATTTATTACAAGTTTGTATTCATGAAGATGAAAATGTCTGGCCATTAGTTCCACCTGGAGCAAGAAATGATGAAATGCTAGAGGATATTGGGGTGTAAAATGAAGAGTTATCAAATTAGCGTACAGGCGGAATGGCGACCTGAAACATTAGAAAGAATTTTACGGGTAGTAAGACATCGTGGTTTTGTGGCAACGACGTTGCAAAGCCAATTACAAGATCAGCAACTGACTTTACACATTACCATAAGTAGTAATAGAGAATTATCATTACTAACGAATCAATTAGTGAAGTTATATGGGGTAACGGACGTTACTATATTAGAGTAAGTAGTGGCAGAAAGTCTGCCAGAACAAAAAGAGTTAATGATTCGATTAATCGAACATTTTATCGTGTTAAAACAAGACAAATTATAATTGGAGAGATTATGCCTAAATTACGTTCAGCGACCAGTACACAAGGCCGCAATATGGCTGGCGCGAGAGCCTTATGGCGTGCCACAGGAGTAAAAGATACTGACTTCGGTAAACCGATTATTGCCGTAGTTAATTCCTTTACACAATTTGTTCCAGGACATGTGCATTTAAAAGATCTCGGGCAATTAGTAGCAAAACAGATCGAGGCTTCAGGTGGAATTGCCAAAGAATTTAATACCATTGCTGTGGATGATGGAATCGCAATGGGACACGGAGGAATGTTGTATTCTCTGCCATCTCGTGAACTCATTGCAGATTCAGTAGAGTATATGGTCAATGCACACTGTGCCGATGCTATGGTCTGTATCTCTAATTGCGATAAGATTACTCCAGGAATGTTAATGGCGGCGTTACGTCTAAATATCCCAACTATCTTTGTATCTGGCGGACCAATGGAAGCGGGTAAAACCAAACTTTCAGATCAACTTATTCGTTTAGATTTGGTTGATGCGATGATTCAAGGGGCAAATCCAGATGTTTCTGATCACGATAGTGAAATTATTGAACGTTCTGCTTGCCCAACGTGTGGATCTTGTTCAGGTATGTTTACCGCTAACTCAATGAACTGTTTAACTGAAGCGTTAGGCTTAAGTTTACCTGGTAATGGTTCTTGCTTAGCAACGCACGCTGATCGTAAACAATTATTTTTACAGGCAGGTTCACAAATTATGGAACTTTGCCGTCGCTATTATGAACAAGATGATGCGAGTGTGTTGCCTCGTGCGATTGCAACTAAAGATGCCTTTAATAATGCAATGAGTTTGGATATTGCAATGGGCGGTTCAACCAATACCGTTTTACACTTATTAGCAGCAGCACAAGAAGCAGAAGTTGATTTCACTATGGCAGATATTGATCGTTTATCACGTCTTGTTCCTTGCCTCTGTAAAGTTGCACCAAATACCAATAAATATCATATGGAAGATGTACACCGTGCTGGTGGGGTAATGGGAATTTTAGGTGAGTTAGATCGTGCTCATTTATTAACTAATCAAACGCACACGGTATTAGGTTTAACGTTAGAACAACAGTTAAATCAATATGATATTAAACGTGATGTGAGTGAAGCGGTAAAAACATTTTATCGTGCCGGCCCAGCAGGGATTCGCACCACAGAAGCGTTTTCCCAAGATTGTCGTTGGGATAGTGTAGATGATGATCGCCAAGCAGGTTGTATCCGTGATAAAGCACACGCTTATAGCCAAGATGGTGGTTTGGCAATGTTAAGTGGTAATTTAGCTGAACATGGTTGTATTGTGAAAACCGCAGGTGTTGATGAAAGTATTTTAGTTTTCAAAGGCCCAGCGAAAGTTTATGAAAGCCAAGAAGAAGCGGTAGAGGCTATTTTAGGTGGCAAAGTGGTAGCAGGTGATGTTGTGGTGATTCGGTATGAAGGACCAAAAGGCGGACCAGGTATGCAAGAAATGCTTTACCCAACCAGCTACTTGAAATCGATGGGCTTAGGAAAAGCCTGTGCATTACTTACTGATGGACGTTTTTCAGGTGGTACATCTGGGCTTTCTATCGGACACGTTTCACCAGAAGCTGCAAATGGCGGTACGATTGGTTTGGTAGAAGATGGTGATCTTATCTCGATCAATATTCCAGAACGTAAGATTGAATTATTAGTCGATGAAGCTGAATTAGCCCAACGCCGTGCTGAGAAAGAACAACACGGTTGGAAACCAAAAAATCGTCAACGCCAAGTATCCTTTGCCTTAAAAGCGTATGCGTCATTGGCAACCAGTGCAGATAAAGGTGCTGTGCGTGATCGTAGTAAGTTATAAGTGGTAAAGATTATGGATATGCAAGCATTACTTACCACAGCCCAACCAAGTGGTTCACAATATTTAAAGGCGATTGTAAAACTCGGTTCAAAGGTCTATGAAGCAGCACAAGTGACACCATTGCAAAAAATGGAAAAACTCTCTAATCGTTTAGATAACCATATTTTTATCAAGCGAGAAGATCGGCAGCCAATACATAGCTTTAAATTGCGTGGTGCCTATGCGATGTTATCAACTTTAACAGCAGAACAAAAAGCGGCAGGTGTTATTGCTGCTTCTGCGGGAAACCATGCACAGGGAGTAGCGTTATCTGCTAAGTTATTGGGATTAAAAGCCCTCATTGTTATGCCACAAAATACACCAAGTATTAAAGTGGATTCGGTGCGTGGTTTTGGTGGCGAAGTGTTGTTATATGGTGCCAATTTCGATGAAGCGAAAGCGAAAGCGATTGAATTAGCAGACAGTAAAAAAATGACCTTTATCCCGCCATTTGATCACCCTCTGGTTATTGCTGGACAAGGAACGTTAGCAATGGAAATGCTACAACAAAATTCAGATATTGATCGAATTTTTGTGCCAGTTGGTGGGGGTGGTATGGCGGCTGGTGTTGCGGTGTTGATTAAACAGATGATGCCAGAAATTAAAGTCATTGGCGTGGAATCAAAAGATTCTGCTTGTTTATATGCTGCTTTACAAGCGAAACATCCAGTCGATTTAGAGCGTGTTGGACTATTTGCCGACGGTGTGGCGGTAAAACGGATTGGTGATGAAACTTTCCGTTTATGCCAACAGTATCTTGATGATATTGTTTTGGTAGATAGTGATGAAGTATGTGCCGCTATGAAAGATCTGTTTGAGGATGTACGTGCTATTGCTGAACCATCAGGTGCATTATCCCTTGCAGGTTTGAAAAAATATGCTCGCCAACATCAATTAAAAGGTGAAAATCTTGCGGCAATTTTGTCAGGAGCGAACCTAAATTTCCATACCTTACGTTATGTTTCTGAGCGTTGTGAGATTGGGGAAAATCGTGAGGCCTTATTAGCGGTTACGATTCCAGAACAGAAAGGGAGTTTCTTAACCTTCTGTCATCTCTTAGGCAATCGTGCGGTAACAGAATTTAATTATCGTTATGCTGATGCAGAAAAAGCCTGTATTTTTGTTGGGGTGAGAACCATTAATGAAGCAGAAAAAGCCGAGATCATTAATGATTTAAGCCAAGCAGGTTTTTATGTGGAGGATATGACAGATGATGAAGTCGCGAAAACGCATATCCGTTATATGATTGGCGGTCGTCCGCATAGTGATAAATTTGAACGGCTATATAGCTTTGAATTCCCTGAACAAAAAGGGGCATTACTGAAGTTTTTAGAAACATTAGGAACGCATTGGAATATCTCTTTATTCCATTATCGTGCGCATGGTGCAGACTACGGTAATATTTTGGCAGGCTTCCAGTTTGAACAAGATGATCTGGATGATTTTAAACAACACTTAAGTAAATTAGGTTATGTATGCCAAGATGTTACTGATAGTAAAGCGTATCGGTATTTTTTGAGTTAAGAGAAAAGGAAGTCCCCAATAAGGGGACTTTTATTTTTAGGTATTTTGCACGAAGCCAACTGCTTGATACACTTTTGATAATGTTTCTTGGGCCTTGGCTTTCGCTTTAATTGTGCCTTCATGTAAGATTTGATTGAGTAACGCTTCGTTATTACGATAATGGTAATAACGTTCTTGTAATTGCGTTAACATTGCACTGACTTCGTCGGCAACAGCGGTTTTTAAATGACCATACATTTTCCCTGCAAATTCAGCTTCTAATTCTGGAATAGATTTTTCTGTAATTGCAGATAAGATGCTTAATAAATTAGATACACCTGGTTTATTCTCAATATCAAAGAGGACACGAGGTGGTTCTTCTGAATCCGTTACCGCACGTTTAATTTTCTTCGCAACCGCTTTTGGATCTTCCAGTAAGCCAATCACATTATTGCGATTGTCATCAGATTTTGACATTTTCTTGGTTGGATCAAGTAATGACATCACACGTGCACCAGCTTTCGGGATAAAGACTTCTGGAATGGTAAAAATATCACCATAAAGTGCATTAAAACGTTGAGCAATATCACGGGTAATTTCTAGATGTTGTTTTTGGTCATCACCAACAGGAACTTGTTTCGCTTGATACAATAAGATATCGGCTGCCATTAAAACGGGATAAGTAAATAAACCTACACTGACATTTCCTTCATAACGAGCAGATTTATCTTTAAATTGTGTCATTCTGCCCATTTCACCAAAGTAGGTATAACAGTTTAAAACCCAAGCTAATTGAGCATGTTCTGGCACATGTGATTGTACAAAAATCGTGCTTTTTGCAGGATCGATTCCACATGCAAGGTAAAGTGCTAATACATCCAAGGTGGCTTTGCGTAATGCTTCAGGATCTTGGCGAACGGTAATGGCATGTAAGTCAACGATACAGAAATAACATTCGTATTCGTCTTGCATTTTCACCCATTGGCGTAATGCTCCAAGGTAGTTTCCGATAGTTAGTTCACCAGAAGGTTGAACGCCACTAAATACAATAGGTTTTTTACTCATTTTTTTTCCTTAATTCGATTACACAATGGTTAAAAGTTTTGCAAAATCACTAAAAACCCAATCAGGTTTGGATTCGGCGATAGGCACATTATAGTTATAGCCGTAAGTTAAACCAACCACAGCACAGCCAGCCGCTCGGGCAGCTAAGATATCATTTTTGGAGTCACCAACAAAGAGTAACTCTTGAGGCAAAATTCCAAATTTACCACAGAGATAGAAGAGTGGCGCTGGATGCGGTTTGATAGCGGGTAAGGATTGACCACCTAAGGTTTCAGTAAATAAATGATCAATCTCAAAGGCTTTGAGTACAGGCAAAACATGCTGAGTAGGTTTATTAGTAACAACCGCTAATGTAAAGCCTTGCTCTTTTAATGTAACTAATGTTTGTTTCACATTTGGATAGAGTTCACTTTTATTACAAATATTTTCCCCATAATGGACATTAAAGCGTACTTTCATTTGTTTTAGGATGTCGGTTGATGGGGTAGCATCTGCCCATTCTAAGGCTCGAGCTAATAAAATATCGGCACCATTTCCTATCCAAGTAAGGACTAATTCTTCATTAGGAGTTGGTAAATCGAACTCTTTAAAGGTATTACTTATGGCTAAAGTGAGATCTGGTAAGCTATTGACCAACGTACCATCAAGATCAAATCCAATAGCTTTAAATTGACTCATATGATTTCCTTGTCATTTTATTTGGTTACAGTGGCTAATTGTTGACGCATTGCCAGAATAACTTGTTGATAATCAGGTTTACCGAAGATAGCTGATCCAGCGACAAACATATCGGCACCTGCTTGTGCAATTTGTGCAATATTTTCTACTTTTACCCCACCATCGACTTCAAGGCGAATACTTCTGCCACTCTCTTCGATACGTTTTCGTGCTTGTTGTAGTTTTTCTAAAGCAGATGGTAAGAATGATTGCCCACCAAAACCAGGATTCACAGACATAATTAAAATAATATCAATTTTGTCCATTACATAATCAAGATAACTTAATGGCGTGGCTGGATTAAAGACTAAACCTGCTTGGCAACCATGATCTTTAATTAATTGCAAAGAACGATCAATATGTTCACTTGCTTCTGGATGAAATGTTATAGAGGTTGCACCAGCTTTTGCAAAATCAGGAATAATACGATCAACAGGTTTAACCATCAAATGCACATCAATTGGTGCAGTAATTCCATCATCACGTAATGCTTGGCAAATGGCTGGTCCAAAAGTGAGATTAGGCACATAATGGTTATCCATCACATCAAAATGAATAACATCTGCACCCGCAGCAAGTACATTTTTTACATCATCGCCTAGATGAGCAAGGTTGGCAGAAAGAATGGATGGAGCAATTAGAAATGGTTGCATGATAAGTCCTCTGTAGTTTAGCCAATAAGTTTCGATAGTGTACTACTTAATAGGAATAAATTTAAGGTATTAGATGAAAAGAGTACTCTCTGGAAAGAAAAAGAAGCATGGGGGAGAGTACCCATGCTTCAAAATAACTCAAGAGGAGAAGCTTTGCTTATTCAACAGTTAATTTTTTACCATCGAAGCTCAATGTACGTACTGCTGTTAATGGTTTACCACCGTCAGTTTCACCACCGATAAGAATTACTTTATTATCATAAGAAACTGCAACGCCATAACCTGAACCGTAAGGTAATTTACCAATTTGTTTCCATTTACCTTTATCTAAGCTAAATACTTCGGCTGGATAAGCTTTTTTAAGGCCTTGGTGAGCGAAGAGTTTACCTTCTTTAAATTGTTTGGTTGCACCTGGGAAGTTTGCTCCACCAGTTACTAATAAGTGACCATTACTATAACCAGCATATGCACCAGCTAAACCTTCTTGTACTGTACCTTTTTGTGGTTCTGGTAAGTTAGGAAGTTTTTTCCAATCCACAGTGCCATATTTATTAAATTTACCTTGGCTAGCTTCAGCTGTTCTTAAACCTGGCTTGATTTCACCGTTAATCACAGTAATAACATCACCAGCAACAGTTACTGCAGCACCAGCACGGCCAGAGAATGGTAATTGTCCTTCGTTACGCCATTTGTTGGTTGATGGTTGATAACTGAAGAAAGTGGTATTGAAGAAGTAATCTTGAGGACGTTGATTGAAATAAGCTCCCATTACCGCTTCTTGTTTTGCTTTGTCTGTACCAGCAGCGGTATAGTCTTGGAAATAACCATTAAAGATAGAAAGGTTAGAACCACCCACTACGAATACTTTATCACCATAATTAACACCAGTTGCACCCACTAAGCCAAGTGGTGAACGAGTTGGTAATTTTGTCCAAGTATTATTTTGTGGATCATAGCTATAAGCATCATTAACTAATTGTAATTCACCTTTTTCATTTTTTTGTAAGCCACCGAATACATAAAGTTTACCGTCAACGGCACTTACTACAGGTTGAGAACGGTCACCACCAGGGAATGCAGCAATTTCTTTCCAACCATCTTTCGCTGATTTTAAGTTAAGTGCATAAAATTTATCTGCACCAGAACCTAAGCCGACATATACGGTGTCACCGATTAATGCACCACCACCACTTTTGATACCAACTGGTAGATCAGGATATTGACCAGCTTGTGCAGCGAAAGCTGCTACAGAAAGACCAGCAACGATCATAGAATGGAGAAAAGTTTTTTGTAATTTCATAGTATCACCCTTAGAGTTTATGAGTTGACCATTCTTCGAAACTGCACTTGAATGGATTAAAAGATGACCTAATGATAAATCCACTCCATTCTATTTGTAAATATGGAGAATACTTTTAATTTCAGAAATATGGCAGGGATCACAAAAATAAAAAAAATGCAGTGGAGATTCACTGCATTTTTTGAGGATTATCCTTTTTTCTTAGTAGGACGTTGCCAACCTTGGATATGTTTTTGCGGTACACGAGTAATAACTAACTCATTTTCACCAACATTACGGGTAATTGTTGAGCCTGCACCAATAGTTGCACCATCTGCAACGGAAACAGGTGCGACAAGCTGTACATCAGAACCAACAAAGACATTATCACCAATTGTTGTTTGGAATTTATTCGCACCATCATAATTACAAGTAATAACACCAGCACCAATATTACAATCTTTGCCGATAACACTATCACCGATATAAGTGAGGTGATTGACTTTAGAATTTTCTCCTACGGTCGCTTTCTTGATTTCTACGAAGTTGCCAACGTGCGTATTATCGGCGAGTTGTGCACCTGGGCGTAAACGTGAGAATGGACCAACTTGTGCTTTATTACCAATGATCGCATCTTCAAATACAGAATAAGGTTTGATTTCTACATCATCGCCGATTTCAACATTTTTCAACACACAACCCGCACCAATTTTGACCCGATCCCCGAGTTTCACAGTCCCTTCAATAATCACATTGGCGTCGATCTCAATATCTTTACCATGGACTAATGTTCCACGTAAATCAAAACGGTTTGGATCTAATAGTGTTACGCCAGCTAGCATCAAGCGTTCAGCATTTTTTTGTTGATAGTAACGTTCTAAACGAGCAAGTTGTAAACGGTTGTTCACGCCCTCGACTTCCATTGGATCTTGTGGATGAACAGCAACGACTTGACAGCCATCTTGATATGCCATCGCAATCACATCAGTGATGTAATACTCTTTTTGTGCATTATTGTTAGTTAGTTGAGAGAGCCATTTTTTTAAACTTTTTCCATCACAAGCAAGTAAGCCTGTATTCGCTTCTTGGATTTTTAATTGTTCTGGAGTAGCGTCTTTTTGTTCCACTATGCCAGTAATATTTCCCTCAGGTAGATTATTCTCACGCAAAATACGCCCATAGCCTGTTGGATCAGCAAGTTTCACGGTTAATAACGCAATACCATTCTCAGGTTTTGCGGCAAGAAGTTGCTCAATCGTTGTCGCTGAAATTAATGGTCCATCGCCATATAACATTACAATAGTTTCATCATCGTTGAAAAAAGGCGCAGCTTGTTGCATAGCGTGCCCTGTTCCTAACTGTTCAGCTTGTAACACCCAGTTGACAGGTTCATTTGCTAAACGTTGTTGTAATAATTCTGCACCATGTCCATAAACTAAATGAATGTTCTCTGCACCAAGTTGTGCCACAGTATCAATCACGTGTTTTACCATTGGTTTACCCGCTATTGGGTGTAGTACTTTTGGCAAATCTGAATACATCCGAGTACCTTTACCTGCCGCAAGAATGACGACACTGAATGGGGTTTTATTCATAATTTCCTCTATCCGATTAATGTCCCGCTGTATGCGAGAATAAATTGATAATTAATACGCCGATTAAGATAAATACGATACCGATAATCGCCGCAAGATCTAACTGTTGTTTAAATAAATATCGCCCAATTAAGGCGATAAATAGAATACCTACACCTGACCAGATTGCATAAGTGATCCCGATAGGAATAACTTGGACAATTTTAGCTAACAAAAAGAAACTACTGGCATAACAACCTAAGGTAATGAACGTGTAAAGTGGTTGGGTAAAGCCGTTGCTATAACGTAAGCTAGTTGTACCAATCACCTCTAGTATGATTGCCATCAATAGCAATAACCACATTAACATTGATTATTTCTCCTGATTTTGTTGTGCAAGTCGCACTGCTGTTGGAATACGACGTTTGCCGATATTCTTGGTATCACGATGGCGTAATTTTACTTTTTTCTTGGTGGTTGCTTGTTTTGCTTCCGCTTTCTTCTGCTTAATTCGTGCTTTCTGTTTTTTGCTTACTTTTTTCACATCACCATCTTTTGGTGCTTTGGTACGAGGTGCAAGATCAGCAATGACTCTTGGTTTTAACAGTTCGCCCGTATAACGGCGAATTTTACCTAGTAGTGGATAATCATGTGCTTCAACCAAGGAAATGGCAGTCCCTTTTTTGCCTGCACGAGCGGTACGACCGATACGGTGTAGATAGACATCAGCACTATAAGGCAAGTCAAAATTAAATACGTGTGAAATATCATCAATATCGATACCGCGAGCAGCAACGTTAGTGGCAACTAAAACGGTTACAACACCATCACGTAATTTTTCAATCGCATTATTCCGCTGAGTTTGTGCCATTTCCCCTTCAAGATAAGTGCTACGAATGCCTCGTTTACGCAAGGTTTCGGAAAGTTCACGCACTTCTTCACGCTTACGCACAAAGATAATTCCCTTACTCACTTGTTCATCAATAATTGCTCGAGCGAGTAACTTGATTTTATGTTCACGGCTATCAGCGTGGTAATACCATTGTTGAATTTTCTTACGTTCACGACGACTTGGTTCAGCATTAATTTCAACAGGATCATTCAGTAAACGTTCTGCAAAATCGGTTAAGGCTTCGCCCTCTAATGTTGCAGAGAAAAGTAGAGTTTGTTTACGCCAACGAGTTTCGGCAGCAATCTGTTCGGCATCTTGCCCAAACCCCATTTGTAACATGCGATCGGCTTCATCAAAAATTAAAATCTCTACGGCACGACAATCAAAATTCTCTTCTTTAATGTACTGCAATAGTCGCCCAGGTGTGGCAATCACCATATCTTGATTTTTATTAAAAATTTCACCATGGTTTTGGTAAGCTACACCGCCAGTAATAGTGGCAATACTTAATGAAGTAAAACAAGCAAGTTGTTCTGCTTGTTCTGCCACTTGCATTGCTAATTCACGTGTTGGGGTTAAAACTAATACTCTTGGTGCACCAGGTTTACGGCGTGGAAAATCCAATAAGTATTGAATAGCTGGTAATAAAAATGCGAGTGTTTTGCCTGTTCCTGTTGGTGACGATCCTAATACATCACGGGCATCCATAGCAGCAGGAATCGCTTCACATTGAACAGCAGTTGGTCTGGATAATCCTTTTTTGGCTAAGGCTTTCAATAATTCAGGTGCGAGATCAAATTCTTCAAAGGTCGCAATAGTCATAAAATTTCTCTAATGTATAAAATCAGCCTCGAATTATAGCGAAATTTTATTAAAATATCCTTACTCAATCCTCGTTGTACATAATATTCTCTGATGATAGAACGTTCTGGTTTTCAATTTAAGCAATTTAAAATTTATCATGACCAATGTGCGATGAAAGTTGGCACGGATGGTGTGTTATTGGGTGCTTGGGCAGATATTTCACATACCTATTCAATTTTAGATTTAGGTTGTGGTACGGGATTAATTGCCTTGATGTTAGCACAACGAACATCAGAAAATTGTCAAATTACTGCGGTAGAAATTGAGAACAATGCGTATCGACAAGCAGTAGAGAATGTAGCAATGTCGCCATGGCAAGAACGTGTAAATGTAATACACGGTGATGTTGTCGAGTTTTGTCAACAAACTACACAACGATTTGATTTAATTGTGGCAAATCCGCCTTATTTTGCCACGGCGAATAAATGTCGTGATGATTCGCGAGAAATGGCACGTTATTTAGGTAATTCTTCACATTTGGCTTGGTTAAAAGCAGCGAGAGCCTGCTTAAGTGAACGAGGCAAAATACAATTTGTGTTACCTTTTGCTGCTGGAATGACATTGTTACAACAGTTACAAGCAGAAGACATTGGCTTAACGTGTGAACATCTCTGTAAGGTGGTCACTAAAGTAGGGAAATCTCCACAACGTATTTTATTAAGTTTTGTGCGTAGTGAGTTGCGAAGTGAAACTAAGTCTTCACAACTTACCATTTATACTGAACAACATCAGTACCATTCAGACGTAATTCCAATTTTCCAACCTTTTTATTTAAAGTTGTAGTTTATGGTTTTGGTGATATTTTTTATGTAAATCGGAAATAGTGTGTTCGAGCTATGTACCAAAACATTAAAAGACACAATAGTCACATCTGAAATTTTTTAGACTGAATCACATTCTTGATATGAGATAGATGAAGCAATAGTTTGATCGGAGTATGATAAATCAAGGCTTTTTTAGCGCAGGTAAAAAAAGGAGCTATGCGATGAAAAAGAGTTTAATTGTACTTCTATTAATAATTATTGGATTAAGTGGATTTTATCTTTATCAACAACATCAGCGTCAAGCGGCCAACTTAACAGAGTTGAAGCTATATGGAAATGTCGATATCCGTGATGTTAATTTAGGCTTTAAGGTTGCTGGGCGAGTGGAAAAATTGCTGGTTGATGAAGGTGATCAGGTAAAAGCAGGGGATTTACTTGCTACTTTAGATGCAAAATCATTTCAAGATGAACTGAGATTGGCTAAAGCTAAATTAGCCGAAGCAGAGGCCATATTAATCAAAGCAGAGAAATTGTATCAACGGAGCGAAAATCTGGCGAAAAAAGATGCAATTTCTGCAGCCAGTTATGATGAGATAGTTGCTGGACGTGATCAGGCACAAGCACAAGTTGATCTCGCGAAAGCATTAGTTTCCTTAGCAGAAACTCGGTTAGAAGATACTCAGTTGATAGCACCGAGTGATGGGATCGTATTAACACGTGTACGAGAAAAAGGCAGTATTGTTAGTGCTGGTTTGCCTATTTATTCCATTGCCTTAATTCAACCCGTTTGGATTAGGGCTTATGTTGATGAGCCTAATTTAGGACAAATTTATCAAGGGCAGCAAGTGAAGGTACTTACGGATAGTGGTGCAGAATATTTAGGTAAAGTTGGTTTTATTTCTTCACAAGCTGAATTTACACCAAAGAATGTTGAAAGTGAGCAGCTCAGAACAGAATTAGTTTATCGTTTTAAAGTGTTGATTGAGCAAAGTGCACCAACATTACATCAAGGGATGCCCGTCACTTTAGTGATCAAAAAAGGATCGGCTAAGGAGTAGTGATGACACAACCAATGGTGATCATTGAAGCAGTAACTAAACATTTTAAAGGAATGGATAGTGCCGCTTTAGATCAGATCTCTGCACAAATTTATCCTGGCAAAATGACAGGTCTAGTTGGTCCAGATGGTGCAGGTAAAACTACTTTGATCCGCCATTTAGTTGGTTTAATGCAACCAGATAGCGGCAGAATTACAGTTGATCAATTAGATACCACTACTCAAGCAGAAACGATTCATACTATTAGCGGTTATATGCCACAAAAGTTTGGTCTATATGAAGATTTAACCGTGATTGAAAATTTAGCGTTATATGCAGATTTACGTGCGGTTACTGGCGTAACTCGCCAAGAAAAATTCAAACAATTACTCACATTCACGGATTTAGTCCAATTTCAAGATCGTTTAGCAGGCAAACTTTCTGGTGGAATGAAACAGAAATTGGGCCTAGCGTGTGCGTTGATCGGCGATCCTAAGTTATTGTTATTAGATGAGCCAAGCGTTGGCGTTGATCCTATTTCACGGCGAGAACTTTGGAAGTTAGTGCAAACGTTAGTGAAAGGTGGAATGGCAGTCCTTTGGTCTACTGCTTATTTGGACGAAGCAGAAAAATGCGATAGTGTGATTTTGCTTAATGCAGGTAGAAAAATTTATGACGGTACACCACAAGGTTTGTTAGCACGTGTTGCAAATCGAGTTTACCAAGTAACCGGTGTACCAGCAGCACAACGCCGAGCTACATTAATACATCTATTGCAACAACCGCAAGTAATGGATGGCATTATTCAGGGAAGTAATATCCGTTTACTTTTACAACAAGCTGATAATAAGCCTAGCTTGACCATAGGGCAATGGTTAGCGGTAAAACCTTGTTTTGAAGATGCTTTTATTGATTGTTTAGGCGGTGGTCCAGGAGGAAATTCTACCTTAGCAGCACAAATTGCCCCTAAACCAGATAATGGCAAACCAGTTATTGATGCGAAAGGATTGACTAAAATTTTCGGTGATTTTGTTGCGGTTAGAGAAAATACTTTCTCGATTAAACGGGGTGAGATTTTTGGTTTATTAGGGCCAAATGGTGCAGGTAAATCAACAACATTTAAAATGATGTGTGGTCTGTTGCAACCAACAAAAGGAGAATGTTTTGTAACAGGTTTAGATTTACGTCATGCAACGTCATTAGCCCGAAGCAAAATTGGCTATATGGCACAACGATTTTCGTTATATGGCAATTTGAATGTGTTGCAAAATTTACGTTTTTTCGCTGGATTGTATGGAGTAACAGGGAAAATACAGCGTGAGCGTATTGCAATGATGATTGATATTTTTGACTTTGCTCCTTATCTCAAAATGAATGCTGGTGATTTACCATTAGGATTTAAACAACGTCTTTCATTAGCGTGTGCAGTGATTCATCAACCCGATATTTTATTTTTGGATGAGCCGACTTCTGGGGTTGATCCGATTACACGAAGAGAGTTTTGGTTGCATATTAATGCGATGGTGGGGAAAGGGGTAACCGTAATGGTTACTACGCATTTTATGGACGAAGCAGAATATTGTGATCGTATCGGGTTGATTTATCGTGGAGAAAATATTGCAACTGGCACACCAGATCAATTAAAGCAACAAGCACAACAGTTAGCCGATTTAACTTCACCTACTTTAGAAGATGCGTTTATTGCGTTAGTACAAGCACATGATCAAAGTCTTCAGGAGGTAACAAAATGAGGTTATTTGCTTTAATTCGCAAGGAAATGCTGCAGATTATCCGCGATCCATCATCAATTTTAATTGCGTTTGTACTGCCATTTATTTTGTTATTTATTTTTGGTTACGGCATTAATTTAGATAGCAATAAAATGAATATCGGTCTGGTATCAGAATCTTCTACTCCACTTGCGAATAGCTTAACTGATGCTTTCAAGCATTCTCATTTTTTACAAGTTACCACTGCTACAGATCGGCGTGAATTATATGCAGCATTAACTAGCGGAAAAATTAAAGGTATTGTAGTCATTCCAGCTAAATTTAACTTAGAGATGTTACGCCAACAAACGGCGAAAATTCAGGTATTGACGGATGGCTCGCAGCCTAATACCGCAATGTTTGTCAATGGTTATACCAGTGGAGTCGTGCAAACTTGGTTATTACAACAAGCGAATTCTGCAGAAACACAAGGAATCCAATTAAAAGAACGTTATCTCTTTAATCCAGAACTGAAAAGCCGACATTTTTTATTACCAGGATCAATGGCGATTACCATGACATTGATTGGTACGTTATTGACAGCATTAGTGGTCGCAAGAGAGTGGGAGCGTGGCACAATGGAAGCCTTAATGGCAACTCCTGTGACGATTACGCAAATTTTGCTTGGCAAATTAATTCCTTACTATATTTTAGGCATTGGGTCGATGTTGATCTGTTTTTTAGTGACGACACTCTATTATCAAGTCCCATTTCACGGTTCATTTCTCGCTCTATTTTTAGCTACAAGTGTTTTTTTAATTTGTGCATTAGGACAAGGGTTATTAATTTCAGTATTAGCAAAAGATCAGTTTGTTGCTTCGCAAGTTGCAATTATGTTTGCTTTTTTACCAGCGTTTATGCTGTCGGGGTTTGTGTTTGAAATTAGTTCAATGCCAATGCCAGTACAATGGCTCACTTATCTTTTTAGTGTGCGTTATTATGTAACCAGCTTACAGACCCTCTTTTTAGCAGGAAATATTTGGGGGTTATTGGCTCAAGCTATCACGATTATGTTAATTATTGGCATTTTGACCTTTCTTTTTACGAAACGTAAAACGCAAAAAAGGATCGATATATGATGATAAATGGACGTATTTGGGCATTAATTATCAAAGAACTATTGGCGTTATTTCGTGATCCACGCAGTCGTTTGGTATTAATTGGTCCGCCAGTGATTCAATTATTTCTTTTTTCTTATTCTGCAACATTAGAAGTGAAAAATATTTCAGTTGCTATTTATAACCAAGATCATGGGATATATAGCAGTGAGATTATTCAACGAATTGCAGCTTCGCCAACCTTTACAGAGCTTTATTTTGTACAGAGTGAACAAGCATTACAACAACAGGTAGCAGAAAAGAAAGTCTTAGTTGCTTTACAGTTTCCAGGGAATTTTAGTCAGCGAATCTTAGCAGCACAGGCAGGTGATATTCAGGTGTTGTTAGATGGTCGTAATTCTAATTCAGCCCAAATCATTCATAACTATTTAGCTCAAATTATTTTGCAGTATAACCAAGAACTAGCAGTTGAACAGGGCAAAAATGTAGTTCCAGTAACGTTAGTTATGCGTAATTGGTTTAATGAAAATTTGCAACATCTATGGTACACCGTACCAGCATTAGTCGGTATTCTTGCTGGATTAGTTGCACTGATGGTGACCGCTTTATCGGTGGCAAGGGAACGAGAACTCGGTACTTTTGATCAGATTTTGGTTTCTCCTTTGACAGCCACAGAAATTCTATTAGGCAAGACAATCCCCGCTGTATTAGTAGGTTTAGCAGAAGGTTTAATTATTTTTGTCATTGTAGTAACGATTTTCCAAGTTCCTTTTGTTGGATCATTTTGGCTTTTGTTTGCTGCTATTTTTGTTTTTATTTTAGCAATGGTTGGAGTAGGTTTGTTTATTTCTTCAATTGCGAAAACCCAACAACAAGCGATCTTAGGTACTTTTCTATTTTTAGTCCCAGCCATTTCATTATCGGGGTATGCTGCCCCCGTCGAAAATATGCCAACTTGGTTACAATGGTTAGTGGAAGTTAATCCGTTTAAACACTTCTTAATTATTGTGAATGGCTTGTTCCTTAAAGATATGTCGATAACACAAGTCTGGCTAAATCTTTTTCCAATGCTGATCATTGCGGTTGTTGCCTTAAGTATTGCCAGTTGGTTATTTAGTAGGAGATTGGAGTAAATATGACAGTACCTTGTAGTGATACTACAAGGTACATAAGCAATTAAAGTTCTTCTGATAATGTTTTTTTCATCAGTTCTCGATTAAATGATTTGTTCCATACTGAAACAACAATAGCAGCTATACCATTACCAATGAGGTTAACGATGGCTAAACCGGTTCCAACGAAACGATGAATTCCAAGAATTAATACCATTCCTGCAACAGGAACAACTGGTAAGACTATAAGTGTACTGGTTAACATTACAAAAGCAGCACCAGTAACGCCAGCTGCACCTTTAGAAGTTAACATAGCAACAACTAACAGAATAATTTGGTTTGTTAAACTTAAATCTGTATTAGTTGCTTGAGCAATAAATATAATTGCCATAGTCATATAGAGGTTAGTACCATTTAAATTGAATGAATAACCAGATGGAACAACAAGTGCAATAACAGATTTAGGACAACCTAATCGTTCTAATTTTTCCATGATATGCGGTAATACAACGGAAGAAGAACCTGTTCCTAAAATAATGAGTAATTCTTCTTTAATGAATCTTAAGTAAGAAATTAAGCTTACTCCACAAATTTTAGCAATGATGCCATAAACAATGATAACAAATAGAATTAATAATACGTAAAAGCCAAGAATAAATTTTGCTAGTGGAATTAATGATTGTAAGCCATAAGCACCAATAGTATAAGTAATCGCACCAAAAGCACCGATTGAAGATAATTTAGAAATTAAATGAACGTTATGGAAGAAAACTTTAGATACACTATCAATAAAGTTATAAACTGGCTTACCTTTTTCACCGATAACAGAAAGAGAACAACCAAATAAAATCGAAACTAATAAGATTGCTAAAACATTTCCAGATGAAAATGCGCCAGCGAATGTAGATGGAATAATATTCATAGCAAAATCGGTAAGATTTACATTTTTAGCCCCATCTGTATATTTTGTTAGACTTGATGTATTGAGAGTTGCTGGATCTACATTAAAACCTATGCCTGGTTGGACGATATGCCCCCAAATCAAACCAAAAGCAAGTGCAATAAAAGACATTACGAAAAAGTAAATAAGAGCCTTACCACCAACTTGTCCTAATTCACGCATATCTTTCATACCAGCAATACCAACAACGATAGTACAAAAGATAATAGGACCAATGATCATTGCAATTAACTTAATAAATGCATCACCAAGAGGTTTAAATTTTACAGCAAATTCCGGAGCGAAATAGCCTAATGCAATCCCAGCGAGAATACCAATAAGTACTTGAAAGTATAACTCTTTATAGAAAGGTTTCTTGTTCATTTTGTGTTCCTTTACATAGTTAATAGGAATCAACGTAGCACTAATTTTATTAAGCTAAAATAAGTGCTAACAGTTTCGATTATCTTTCTTCAGGCCAATACAGACGCATTGGATTATCAACCAATAATTGCTGGCGTTCTTGTTCAGAAGGGGCAATTTGAGCGACATAATCAACTAATAAACCGTCATCAGGCATATGATCTTTTAAATTAGGGTGAGGCCAGTCTGTACCAAACAGTACGCGATCAGGAAACTCTTGTACTAAACGACGGGCGAATGGTACAACATCGGTATAAGCATGTTGTTCACCATTTAATGCTTTAGGTCCAGTTTTACTTAATCGTTCTGGGCAAGAAACTTTGCTCCAAAAATTTGTGTGTTCTCTCATTAATTTGACAAATAATTCAAATTCTTCCCCATTAACTGGTTTGGTCACATCAGGCCGCCCCATATGATCTACAACTACTGTAGTGGGTAAACTGGTAAAAAAATCCCAATATTCTTTTAAATCAGCGGCTTCAAAATAGATAACAATATGCCAACCAAATGGCGCTATTTTTTGTGCAATTTCCATTAAAGTATCTTTAGGAGGGGCATCTACAAGTCGTTTAACGAAATTAAAACGTACCCCTCTTACACCGGCATCATGTAACTCTTGTAATTGTTCTGGTGTTATATCACGGCGAACTGTGGCGACACCTCTGGCTTTTCCATTGGCACTCTGTAAAGCATCGACCAAGGCACGATTATCTGCACCATGACAAGTTGCTTGGACAATGACATTACGTTCAAAACCAAGTAAATCCCGTAATGCAAATAACTTTTCTTTTGGGGCATCACAAGGAGTATATTTCCGTTCTGGTGCATACGGGAATATTTCACCAGGGCCAAAAACATGGCAATGTGCATCTACTGCGCCTTTAGGTAGTTTTAGATGTGGTTTAGATGGGTTAGGATGGAATGGTAACCAACCTGGGGTGATGTCAAATTTCATTGATAGCTCCTTAGTCAATATATTTCAAACCAGCTTTTTCAAGTTTTTCTCGCATTTTGTAGAGATCTAAACCTAAAACACCTGCTTGGAATTGAGGGCGTTTTAGTGCTTCATTGTCTTCACGCTTTTGTGCAGCTTCTGCAACCAGTTCAGCTTGGTCTGCAGGTACAACTACAACACCATCATGATCTGCGATGACAACGTCACCAGGGTAAACAACAGCACCAGCACAAATAACCGGTACATTGACTGAACCTAGTGTTGCTTTTACAGTACCTTTGGAATGAATAGCTTTACTAAATACAGGAAAATCCATTTGTTCTAGTTCAGTTGTATCTCTAACACCCCCATCAATGATAAGGCCCTTACATCCTTGAGCTCTAAAAGAAGTCGCTAAAAGTTCGCCAAAGAAACCATCTGTTGAATCAGTAGTACATCCAGCAACGACGATATCCCCCTCTTGGATCTGTTCAGCAGCGACATGAAGCATCCAGTTGTCACCTGGTTGTAGTAGTACAGTAACAGCAGTACCACAAATTTTGGCGTGTGGATAAATTGGACGCATATAAGGTTTCATTAAACCTACTCTTCCCATTGCTTCGTGAATAGTTGCTACGCCAAATTTAGATAATTTTTCAACAGCAGATTTATTGGCACGTTTTATATTGCGTTTTACAACACCTAATTGATTAACTTGAAGTTCCATAATTTATAATCCTCTTGATTTAAGTAATGCATCTAAGCGCGGGAATACTCGACGGGCATTGCCTTCATAAATTTGATGTTTTTGTTCTTGAGTTAAGCGACTTGCTTCAATATAACGTTTGGTATCATCAAAATAGTGTCCAGTACGAGGATCTATATCGCGTACTGCACCGATCATTTCTGAAGCAAATAGAACATTTTTGTGTGGGATCACATCAAGTAATAAATCAATACCAGGTTGATGATAAACACAGGTATCAAAATAAATATTGTTTAATAAATGTTCTTCTAAGATAGGTTTTTTCAGCATCATTGCTAAACCACGGAAACGTCCCCAGTGATATGGCGCTGCACCACCACCATGAGGCACAATAAAACGTAAGGTTGGGAACTCTTTAAATAGATCACCTTGCAAGCATTGCATAAAACTTGTGGTGTCAGCGTTAAGATAATGAGCACCAGTGGTATGAAAGCAATGATTACAACTAGTACTGACATGGATCATTGCTGGGATATCATATTCCACCATTTTTTCATAAATTGGATACCAATAAGGATCAGTTAATGGTGGAGAAGTCCAGTGACCGCCTGATGGATCTGGATTTAGATTAATCCCAACATTCCCATATTCTTTAATACAACGATCGATTTCAGCTAAACAGGTTTCAGTAGGAACACCTGGCGATTGAGGCAACATCGCAACAGGGACAAAATTCTCTGGGAATAGTTGAGAAACGCGATAGCAAAGTTCATTACAGATAGCAGCCCACGTTGCAGAAATATTATAGTCACCTATATGATGAGCCATAAAGCTAGCACGCGGAGAAAAAATAGTAATATCTGAACCGCGTTCTTTCATAAATTTTAATTGGTTTAATTCAATACTTTCACGAATCTCATCATCACTAATTTTTAAATCTGAAACTTTAGGCATTTCTGATGGATTGGTAATGCCGGCTATTTGTCTTTTTCTCCACTCTTCAAGTGCTTTTGGTGCAGTAGTGTAGTGACCATGACAGTCAATAATTAAACTCATATTATGCTCCTTTTTGCCAAATTTGATTAGAAATCATAGCTTCACCTTTCATCAATAAACGTGCTGTACGTAATAAAGCAGCGCTGTTTACGTTTCCTCGTTCATCAAGGCTAAGGGATACGGTAAATTCACCACTAGGGTGTTCTACGGAGAAATTAGGATTAATAGATAAATCTATATTTGAAAAACTATAGGCTACGCTATTTGGTATTACACACGCTGTTGCGATAGTGACTGCAGCAAGCACCCCAATTGCTTCGTGGCAGACATGAGGGATAAAACAACGTGTATGAATATTTCCACCATGAATCGGGGTATTGATAAGGCACATTTTTGGGTAGTTTTTTTCTTTAACATCACCCAATCCCATTTTTAAGCCAGCTTGTAAGCGTAAATTTTCGAGGATCGTTTTAAGTTCTGTATCTACATTTAATTGGGCAACATCTTCATAGGCAGTACGATTGAGATCCGTTGCTCTAACTAATACAATCGGCATACCATTGTCGATACAAGTTGCTTCTAGAACACCAAAATTTGGAATAGTAAAAGTATCCTTTATATTTCCTGTTGGTAATAAAGTTCCACAGACAGATCCTTCAGTATCTAGGAAACGAATTTGGATTGGGGCTGCAGTATTTGGCACACCATCAATACGTGCATCGCCATCATAATTGACATAACCATCAGGTGTTTGTACGGTAATATCGGCAAGCATGCCTGTATTTAGTGTTAACACTCTAGCAGTTGTGGTATCACCTTGTGGTGCAATTAAACCTTTTTCTAGAGCAAAAGGAACCACGGCAGCAAGCATATTGCCACAATTTGGTTTGGTATCTACGGTATCTTTATCAGGTTGTAATTGTGCAAATAAAAATTCTAAATCAACATTTTCTTGTTGGCTTTTACGAATCATTGCAACTTTTGTTGTTAAAGAGTGAGCGCCACCTAATCCATCAATTTGGCGTTTATCAGGTGATCCCATAATCGCTAATAGGACTTTGTCTCTAGTGGGAATGTCCATAGGTAAATCATCAAAAGCAAAAAAAGCACCTTTAGAAGTGCCGCCTCGCATTAACATGCAAGGAATTGAAATTTGTTTAGCCATTTTAGTCTCCCAAACAATATATGTTGGAAAACATTGTAGAGATTCGAATAACTATTAAAAAGTTGATAAACTATCTAACAGTTATAACAAATTTGATAGGTATTGTATGGATCTCAAACAGCTAATGTATTTTGCTAAAGTAGCAGAATTAAACAGTTATACACGTGCAGCTGATGAGTTAGATATTGCACAACCTTTGTTAAGTAGGCACATTAGGCAATTAGAAACAGAATTAGGCAGAAATTTATTGGTAAGAAATGGTAGAGGTGTAACAACAACAGAAGCTGGACAAATTCTTTTGCGACACTGTCATCAAATTCTTAATCAAGTCCAGATGCTAAAAGAGGATCTTAGTCTTACGACAGGGAAAATAACAGGTTCGATTACGCTAGGCATCCCTCCCACATTATCTAAGTTATTAGCAAGAGATATTATTAAAGTATTTTATCAACGTTTACCTGAAGCTAACTTGATTGTAAATGAAGGATTAACAAGAGATCTGCAAGATCGTTTAAGTATTGATCGATTGAATGTCGCTTTATTACATAATCCGATTTTTTTAAAGAATTTAGATTATGAGCTATTAAGTAAAGTACATTTAATGTTAATTGTGAGAAAAGATAATCCAGATTTTATTAATAAAGAGGTAATTACTGCAGAAGATTTACAAAAAATTCCTTTAGTCATTCCAACCAAAAATAATACTTATCGACAGCTATTTGATACAGAAATGGCAAAGCTTCAGAAGAAAAGCAATATTATTCTTGAAGTAGATAGTAAAGAGTTAATTTTAGATTTAGTTGAAGATGGTATAGGTAATTCAATCTTATTGCCAATGACACTTTCTGTTAAGGATCATCATAATAATTTGCGAGCGATTCCTATTAAAGAACCAGAACTACCTTGTTATTTATATATGGCAATTAGCAGTAAAACGAAACCTAGTCGTTTGCAACTGGAATTAATGAAAATTATCAGAGAAGTATTAGAACATCGTTTACCAGATAGAAATAAGGTAATTGTATAAAAACCGAATCTAGATCAAATGGATTACTCCTAAGCAGGTATTATTTTCCCAATAATAACTTATATAATTAGTCAGGTATTTAGTTGACTAAATTAGTCAGGTATTAATAACTAAATACGAGGATTATAGGGTACATAAAAATTTTAACTTATGGAGTGAGTTTAAATGGGAAAATATAAAAAGCTGTGGATCATTCTCTTTACCACACTAATACTAACTTTTACTTTATTAGGATATATCGGTGTAGAAGTTTATCGTCAAGCCCCACCAATTCCTGAAGCCTATGTTACGCAAGATGGAAAAACAGTTATCAGTAAAGAAGATGTATTAAAAGGACAAACTGCGTGGTAGACAACAGGCGGTATGGAATTAGGGGCATTATTAGGTCATGGGGCTTATCAAGTACCAGACTGGACGGCTGATTGGTTGCATAGAGAATTAATGGCGTGGTTGGATATCACTGCCAAAGCTCAATTTGGTAAACCTTACCAAGATCTTGATAAGGGAAATCAGGCCTTCTTACAAGTTGCACTACAAGAGGAGTATCGTCATCAGAGTAGAGTGAATGAAGTGGGGAAAGTGGTTCTCTCGCCAACCAGATTGCAGGCGATTGCAGAAACTGCGAATTACTATATCAAACTTTATGGTGATGATCCGACAATGTTATCTACTCGCGAATCTTTTGCGATGAAGGATAATACTTTACCAAGTTTGGAAGCACGCCAACATCTTACGGAATTTTTCTTCTGGACAGCATGGGCTGCATCAACAGATCGTCCAAATGTAGAAGTTACTTATACTAATAACTGGCCGCATGAACCATTAATTAATAATGTTCCAACCACAGAAAATATTATGTGGTCGTTTATTTCGATTGTGTGTTTGATTGCTGGTGTTGGTTTCTTAGTTTGGGGTTATTCTTTTTTACGTAATCACCAAAATCAAGAACCGACACCACCTGCAACTGATCCATTACTAAAATTAAATTTAACACCATCACAAAAAGCATTAGGCAAATATGTATTCTTAACTTTAGCGTTATTTGTGGTGCAAGTAGCATTAGGTGGCGTATTAGCACGCTATACTGTAGAGGGACAAAAATTCTATGGTATTGATATTTCTCAGCTATTCCCAAATTTGTTGATACGTACTTGGCATATTCAAACCGCACTGTGTTCTGGATTGCAACAGGTTTCCTTACCGCAGGATTATTTTTAGCACCAATTATTAATGGTGGAAAAGATCCTAAGTACCAAGCCTTTGGGGTAAATTTCTTATTCTTAGCACTATTAATAGTCGTTCTTGGTTCTTACACAGGTAATTTCTTTGCTTTAAGTCATCAAATCCCAACAGAATTAAATTTCTGGTTTGGGCATCAAGGTTATGAATATTTGGATTTAGGTCGTTTCTGGCAAATTCTATTATTCGTTGGTTTTATTGTTTGGCTATGGCTAATGTTGCGTTGTACACGCAATGCGTTTAAACAAGGGAGTGATAAAAATTTACTGGCTATCTTTATCTCTTCGATTGTCGGTGTAGGTCTATTGCTTGTTTTACTTGGTCATGAAGCATATGAACATTGGTCATATCAACATGCAACACCATGGATGAAACGTTTACGTTGGCCATTAATGTGCTTTGTAGCGGTGGCATTCTGGAATATGCTTGGTGCAGGAGTATTCAGTTTCTTAATTAATCCACCAATTTCACTCTTCTATTTACAAGAATTAAATACGACCGCAGTGCATGCACACGCAGCATTATTTGGTGTGTATGGCTTCTTAGCGTTAGGGTTTGTTCTGTTAGTGGTACGTTACTTAAAACCAAACTTTGAGTTTAATGAAAAAGCAATGACAGTAGGTTTCTGAGCAATGAATTTAGGGTTAGTGTTAATGATAGCGATCAGTTTATTGCCAGTGGTTTATATCAAGTTTCTGCAAGTATCGGTCAAGGCTTATGGTATGCGCGTAGTGAAGGCTTCTTACAACAAGATTTCTTACAAACCTTACGTTGGCTGCGTACTATTGGCGATATTATCTTAATCTTCGGTGCTGTGTTATTTGCGTACCAAGTTACTAAATTAACGTTTAGTCGTTGATAAAAAAGATTTACTTTACATATCTGAATTCAGATATGTAAGATCAGCCCATTATATGGGCTGATTTTTGCCATCTAATCATTATTGAAAGCATAATAATTAATCAGATTTAAGTATAGCCACTTTTATTTAAACTATGTCTATGTTCTATTGTCATAATAGAAAGTACTTAGTACTCCCCACATTTCCCAATTTTCTTAAAGATATCTTATAAATAAAGAGAATATTTATTTGGAAAATGAATAAATATTATTCTGTATTTTTACTCAAATAAAACTCAAAAGCTGAAATCTTAATTGATTGTTTATTATTCAATAAACGTTTTTTTAATAAACTAAATTTGCTAGATATTACTTATTAATATGATAGTTATTACTTATTAATGTAATGCTTAATAAGAAATTTCGTATAACCACTTACTATTAACAACGGTAAGTTTAAGTAAATAATTTTTGTTTTTTATTCCAATAAAAGGATTTTATATATTGGTTGTTAATTTATTGTTAATTTATTTTTTTTTATTTAGTAATTCTAATTTTTTTTATTTGTTAAGCATTAGATATCTGTTAAAGATTTAGGTATAAGTCTTTAAGGAATAAGTATATTGCTAATATTCACAAATAATATAAAATCCCCCCCCCCTTATTACTAAGAATAATATTAAGAGTGTTATTTATTAAAAGTAACTATAAAGGAAGGAGCGTATATGGCTTTATTACTTATTGCAAAAAAATCTGGGAAGCAAGTTAATTTATCAAAATTAGCTAAAAGCGGGAAATATACCGAATTGGCTGTACCAGGTGAAGAGTATTATTTAATTGATTCAGCCACGGGGAAAACACCTGAGGATGTGAAAGTCTCTCGTAAAGGAGATGATCTTATTATCAGTAGTGAAAAAGAAAATATGGAGGTCATCATCGATGAGTTTTGGCATGAATGTTCTCCTAACGATCAATGTTATGCAATTTTTGATGTGCCAGCAACGGAAACAGTAGAAGCTGGTCAAGTAATTGTTACTCAAACTGGTCCAGATGTCAGTGCATTTGAAGCTGGTATGGTAGGTATTTTACCTGAAGGACATACAATCAGTCCTTGGATTTATGCAGGACTTGGCGGAGCGGCCCTATTAGGTATTGCAGCTGGTGCTGGCGGCGGTGGTGGTGGTAGCGGTAGCAATAGCAATAGCGATAACCACAGTAGCAATAATAATAACAATAGCAATAACGGTAGCAATAGCGATAACCACGGTAGCAATAATAATAACGATAGCAATAACGGTAGCGGTAACAATAATAGTAATGGTACTAATGTTGATAGAGGTTCGAGTTTAGGCAGTCATCAGACTCCAATAGATACAGTTGCCCCTTCTGCACCAACTGATGTACATATTTTCCAAGGTAAAACTATTTCTGGTAAAGCAGAACCAGGTAGTACTGTTCAAATCACTGATGACCAAAACAATGTAATTGGCATAGGCACAGCTGATAACAACGGTGATTTTAGTATTACAGTAGATACATTGGACAATGGTGAAGCAGTGAAGGTAACTGCAACAGATAATGCAGGTAATACTTCTGATCCTACAGAGGCTATTGCGGATACTGTTACTCCACAAGCACCGACAGTGAAGGTATCTGATGATGGTACTAAAATCATAGGTACAGCTGAGCCAAATAGCACAGTCAATATTGATACTGATGGTGACAATATACCAGATGCAACTACTACAGCTGACCAAAATGGTAATTATGAAGTTACACCAGAAAAACCATTAAAAAATGGAGAAACAGTAACTGCTACTGCGACTGATAATGCTGGTAATAAGTCTGAACAATCAGATTCTGTAACTGCCCCAGATATTACACCGCCAGTAGTACCGACCTTGAATGCACCAGCTGATGATGCTTATCTCAACAGTGACGAGGGGACATCCATTAGTGGTAAAGCACCAAGCGATGCGACAGAAGCTGTACTTTTGGATAAAGATGGTAACCCAGTTAAAGATGCTCAAGGTGATGACATTACTGTGCCTGTTGAAAACGGTACGTTTACATTTAATAATGTCCCAGATGGTGACTATACTGTTGCTGTAAAAGATGCCGCAGGTAACCAAAGTACCAAAGACAATCCAAAAGTGACAGTGGATACCGAAGCACCTACAGCACCAACCTTAAATGTACCAGCTGATGGTATGGTTAATGCTGACGAAGCCAAAACTGCCAAAGAACAAGACAAAGGCGTCATTAGCGGTTCTGCACCAGATGCCAAAGGTGGTACAGCGACATTGTTAACCTCAGATGGCACACCTGCCAAAGATGAAAAGGGTAATGATATTACTGCGCCAATTGATGACAATGGCAACTTTAAATTTGATGATGTACCAGATGGTAAATATAGCATTGGTGTAACAGACCCTGCAGGCAACACAAGTAATCCAGCAGACAATCCAAAAGTGACTGTAGATACTACACCACCAGATGCGCCACAAAATGTTACTGTTAGCGATGATGGTACAACTGTGACTGGTAAAGCCAAACCAGGTGAGACTGTTGTTGTAACAGATAAAAATGGCAACCCAATTAGCCAACCAGTACAAGTCGATCCTGATGGTCATTTTGAGGCGACTTTGGATCCTGCATTAACCCAAGGTGAAGAAGTCAAAGCAGTAGCTACTGACGACGCTGGTAACAAATCTGAACCTGGAACAGGTACCGCACCAGTTATTGCGCCAGAAACTCCAGTCATTACATTCACCCAAGATACTGGCTCGCCAAAAGGCTATTTGAATGCGGCTGAGTTGCAAGACAAAAATACTGTTGACGTTAAAGTTACTAATGTTGATAGCAGTCAACCAATTACTGTAACAGTAAATGGTACGCCAGTTGATAAGCCTTCAATTACATACAATATTGACAGCACTGCAACCATTAACCTTCCAAAAGCAGATGTTGATGGCAAAGCCATTGAAGTGTCTGTACCGAATCCAAACGGCGATACAAAACCAATTAGCAAAACTGTAAATGTTGATACAACAATACCTGTTATTGATAGTGTTACTGTAGACAAAAATGTTGATGGCAAACCAACAGGCGTTACGGTGACTTTGAATGGTAATGTTGATAGCCCTACTAAAGTTACTATTGATACCAATAACGATGGTAAACCAGATTTAACTGGTGTTATCCCAACTGGTAGTAAGAGTGTAACCATTCCAGTAACTGATCCATCTGTATTAGGCAAAGGTGATGATGTAAAAGCTACAGTTGAAGATGCTGCAGGTAATAAATCTCAACCTGTTACAGCAGACGACGTTGTTGCGCCTACACAACCAACTGTCAAATTGGGTGCAGATAACCAAACTGTTACAGGTAAAGCCGAGCCAGGTAGCACTGTAAACATCGACACTAATGGTGATGGTACACCTGAAAAAACAACCACAGCAGATAAAGATGGTAACTATAGCGTAAAATTGGATAAACCATTAACCAATGGCGAAACTGTTACTGCATCTGTTACAGATGATGCAGGTAATCCATCTCCAAAAGCAACGACTAAAGCACCAGATACCACACCACCAACAACACCAAAAGTGACTATTGCTGATGATGGTAAATCTATCACTGTTACGACTGATCCAGGCAGCAAAGTCCAATTGGATACCGATGGCAATGGCGAACCAGATTTGACCGCGATAGAAGATCCTGCTAATTCTGGTACATTTACTGCCACCCCAACCACGCCGTTGATTAACAAAGAAACTGTAACGGCTACTGCAACTGATAAGGTGGGTAATAGTTCACAAGCTACTGCTACTGCACAAGACAAAACACCACCAGTAGCCCCAACTGTAGATAAAGTTGAAAATATCAATGATTCGACAGTGGTATCTGGTCAAGCTGAACCAAATAGCACGGTGACTGTAACAACACCAAATGGCAAAGAGTTCACTGATACTGCAGATCAAGAAGGGCACTTTGAAATCCCAGTTACACCGCAATTGTCTAATGGCGAAGAGTTGCAAGTAACAGCAACAGATGACGCTGGCAACACATCTGACCCAGTGACGACTAATGCACCAGACACTACAGCACCAAATGCACCACAATTGGATGCACCAGCTAATGATAGCGATTTGACTGCTGCAGATGTAAAAACTCAAGGTAACAGAGATATTTCTGGTACAGCCGAAGATGCCAAAGGTGGTACAGCTACATTGTTGGATAAAGATGGCAAGGTTGTTGCAACAGCACCTATCGATCCAGAAACTGGTAAATTCACCTTTAAGGATGTTTCTGATGGCGATTATCAAGTTGGCGTAACAGATAAAGGTGCAAATGGTCAACCAGGATTGCCAAGTGCGACAACTACACCAGTTACAGTCGATACCAAAGTACCAGGCGATGCTTCAGACGATGGCAAAGCAGATACTAGTGCTGCCGAAAAACCTGTGGTGACAATCCTTGACAACAATAGTCCTGCTGACGGTATATTGAACCGTAAAGAAATTGGTAAAGATGGCACAGTATCTATCGATGTGAAATTGCCTACCAGCAATGTGAGTGTTGGTGATGAAGTTGTTTTGGTGGATAACCAAGGTCATACTTATACCAAAGTATTGGAAAAAGCTGATATTGATGCAGGGAAAGCTACATTTACAGGTGTTTCTGTTGGTCAAGATCAAAAAGATTGGACATTGACAGCCAAAGTAGTAGACCCTGTGGGTCAAGAGTCTGTACCATCTGATATTACTAAAGTCTTTATCAATCGTACTATTGATGGCGTACCACGTGTGGAATATCCACAAGATACCAATCATAATGGTGTATTACGTGTAGGTACCGATGGCGAAATAGAAAAAACACCTAGCAAGGTTGAGGCTAAAATCGTCTTACCAAATAACATGGCAACTGGCGATAAAGTGAAAGTAACCATCAATGGTGAAGTAACAGAATTGTCTGTAAAAGTTAGTGAAGATAATGTTACTGTTGGCGATCATAAAGTCGCAATTAGCGATGGTGAACAGTACATCATAATCAATGCAGGCGTGGTTGATGTTAATGGTGTAAATCAAACTAAAGTCAAAGCAGAATATGTGCCAAATGATACTTCAAAAGCACCAGTACCAGCAGAAAAAGTATTAGTTGTGAATGATAAGTATCCAACAGGTGCTCCAGAATTGATCATTGAAAAAGCTGAAGATGGTGCAGTGAATGCTACAGAAGCGAAAGATGGGGTTATTGCCAAAGTGGCATTGCCAGAAGGTACACAAGTCGGTGATATTATTACCTTGACCAACCAAACAACGGGCCAACCATTGGTGGAACCACATACTGTAACAAAAGCTGACCTAGATGCTGGTAAACCTGTAGAGATCACTATCCCAGCTGCTAAATTGACTGATGGTTTGAATGTACTCGTTACTGCAACAGTAGCAGAACCAACAGTAAACGGTGAGAAAGGTCGTGAATCTGAACCATCGAATGCGATTGAGTTTACTGTAGATACAACTGTTCCTGGTGGTGCAGACAGCCCATTGGATAATGATACTTATGGTGATAAAGCACCAGTCATCACATTCCCACAAGATACAGCATTGCCAAAAGGCTATTTGAATATTGCCGAAATGGGTAACCAAAACAATACTGTCAAAGTCCACATTTCTATCCCAGAGGGTAGTAAAGTAGACGACAAATTGGTATATACTGTAAATAAAGATACAGAACAAGAAGTAATCATCACAAGCGATATGCTTAGTAACGGTTACACTGCGTCTGTAACAGCACAACAAGGTGATTTGAACGTATCTGCTTATGTCAAAGATGCTGCAGGTAACCGTTCTGTTGCTGGTACTGGTAAAGTAAATCTAGATACCGAAGCACCAGAAGTTCAGAGTGTGACTATCTCTCCAGATGGTTCAACAATTACTGTAAAAGCTGAAGCAGGTAGCACAGTTAAACTTGACACCAATGGTGATGGTACTCCAGATTTGACTGCGACAGAAGATCCTGCACATTCTGGTACATTTACTGCTACTCCAACTAAACCATTAACCAATGGTGAAACTGTTAAAGCAACTGCTACCGATGCAGCAGGTAACACTTCTCCAGAAGTTGCAGACAAAACAACAGCAAAAGCTAAAGATACTACAGCACCAGAGGCACCGACTGTCCAAGTTTCTGCTGATGGTAAAACAATTAGCGGTACAGCCGAACCAGGTAGCAAAGTAACGATTACTGTTCCAGGTGTTCCAGGTAAAGATCCTATTGTTGTAGAAGACGTGCCAGCTAATGGTCAATATAGTGCTCCTGTTGCAGGCGACCCATTAACGAATGGTGAAACTGTTACAGCAACAGCAGAAGATGATGATCACAATGTATCTAAACCAGGTACAGCAACTGCACTAGACTTACGTGCGCCAAATATTGCATTGACCAATGCTGCTAGCGACGGCAAAATTACTGCCGCAGAATATGCAGCTGATGGCAATACACGTAAAGTGACTGGTACAGTCAAAGATGGTGCGGACAAGCTTGTAACCTCTGGTACAGTAGAGTTGTTGAATGAACAAGGCACTGTTGTAGGTACAGCCAATATCAATCCAGACGGTACATTTAGTGTCAATGCACCAGTTGATGGTAAGTACACCGTACAAACCACTAGCCCAGCAGGCGTATCTAGCACACCAAAAACTGTGAATATCGATACTGTTGCGCCGACAGGTACACTCACTTTGACTTACAGTGATGATACCCAACCGCAAGACAATAAGTTGGAACGTAACGAAATCGGTAACGATAACGTGATCCATGTGACAGTCGGTTTGGAAAACATGGAGGGCTTAAAAGAAGGTGACACAATTGCTCTAATAGGAACACAAACGCCTAAGGATGGGGCAGAGACTACAATTCAAACATCAGATGGGCAACGTATTGAGCACCAATTAACTGCTGATGAGATTGCAGCGAAAAAAGTGGTTCTTGATGTTACATTGCCTGCAACAATAGATGCAGTGCATGCAGAAGGTGAAATATCTTTAACTGCTGGTGTAACTGATGGTGTTAACAAATTTGTAAGTACTAACGCTGACATTGACTATAACTGGAATGTGGGCAGTGAATCTGTTGCTATCACTTATACCAGTGATGCCAATGGCGATAATAAATTGGTTGCTGGTGAAATCACAGATAACAAGGTACCGGTACGTATCAACTTACCAGATGGTATTGATCTTAGTAATGGTGATACCATTAAAGTTATTATCAATGGTAAAGACTATCCAGTTACACGGGATATGATTCAAACATCATCTATTGTAGGACCGACAGATTCAAATAACAAAGTTGATACTTTTGTTGTAATTAATGCTCCTGTAACTGCTGCAACCAACGAAGTTACTACACATGTTGAAGTGAAAATCAATAAGAGTGGTGAAACACCTCGCATTGCCGATGCAACAATTGATATCGACCGTTTGGTACCAGGTGACAACTCTAACGATGGTGTCGCCGATACTGGTCCGTCTTTGCTTATCCCAGCAGCGACAGATGGTTACTTGAATGCTAACGAATTGAAAAACGATCCAAACGCTACTACTATCCCTGCCAAAGTGACTTTACCAGCAGGTGTAGAACCAGGCGACCATATCATTATCAAAAATAGTGATGATGTTATTACAGATTACACCATCCCAGTAGGTACCAATACTTCAGCAGGTGTTGTGATTGAGGTTCCTCTTCCAAAAGATAAATTTGCTGCAGAAGGCGATTACGCCTTGACCGCTACCGTGAAAGAACCGGGCGATGCAGGTCGTGAGTCTAAACCATCAAATACAGTTTCTGCGATTGTAGATAAAACGCCATCAGGTACGCCTGTTTGGACAGATAGCAACGGCGATGGCTATGCCGATAATGGCGTACTTTCTGGTACAGTACAAAATGCCGGCGAAGGTGACAAAGCTACATTGTTGGATGCCAACGGCTCACCTGTGATGAAAGATGGCAAACCTGTAACTGCCGATGTAGATAGTACTGGTAATTTCTCATTCCCTGATATTACTGCCGACGGTACAGCATACAAAGTCCAAGTAACCGACAAAGCAGGTAATGTCAGCACACCAAGTGATGCTATCAAGTTGGATAATGTTTCTCCAGCCCAACCAACTGTTACATTGACAGAAGATACTGGTACAGCAGGCGATAAAATCACCAAAAATGGTGAATTGACTGTTGGTAATGTGGATTCAGCCAATACTAACAAAGTCGAGTATCAAAAAGACGGCGACGATTGGGCTCAATTAAGTCCAAATGCTGACGGCAAATATGTCTTGCCTGAAGATGGTACTTACAATGTACGCGTAACGACTACAGACCCAGCAGGTCATAGCGTAACTAGCCCAGTGTTGGAAAATGTTGTACTTGATACAACTGTAAATGCACCATCATTAGCAGCTAATAATGACGGTACAGCAACATTGACATTGCCAGTTGAACCAAAAGATGGTGACACTGTAGAAGTGACTGTAGGTGATGGTACACCTGTAACATTGACATACAATGGCTCAGCATGGACATCGTCTAATAACGATAGCGTGACTGTCAATCCAGATGGTACTACAGCTACTACAGCTACTGTGAAAAATGCCGGCGGTCAGACAGTTCATGCAGTTGCCAAAGACCCTGCAGGTAACGAAGCCGCTGCTACTGATGTAAGCGTTGCTGCAGTAGTACCTGATATTCCAGCAGAGTTTACTGTGACTATCAAAGACTTGACAGAAGGTGATAAACCAGCATTGAACACAAAAGACAACGAAAACAACACCATCGATACGATTGGTGCAGCAGCATTAAGTGGTGTGTTGTCTGTAAATGGTCCAGCAGGTACAACTACAACCTTGACATTGACGTCTGCCAATGGTGCGACAGTAACTAAAGAAATTACCAACAATGGTTCAGATCAGACAGTTGCGTTGACTGTTGCCGATGTTCAAAAATTATTGACTGGTACAGAAAAACCAACAACTGCTCAAGTGATTGGTAGCCAACCACAAGCGATCAAAGTAGATGCAGTAACTTCTAATGGCGAAACTCAAAGCTATAACGATGTATTCAACATTAAATATGGTTCTGATAAATTCGACTTGATCCCATTGGTGAACAATGCAACAACCAATGACGCTGCGGTTATTGGTTATTATGAAGCAGTGCTGAACGGTACTGAATCAGCAATGACTCAATATGGTTCGACTTATGCGACTAACATTCCGTATAAAATCTATGCACCAAGTGATGCACAAATTGGTGACAAGATTACGTTCTACAATGCAGGTCAACCAGTCACAATCACATTGGATACTCAAGCTAAAGTAGATACGTACAAAGCGGGTAAAGAGTTGACTTACAATTTTGACATCGATCCAAGCAAAACTGACGGTCAAGCGTTGACGTTGAAAGCGACTTACACATCAAAAGGGGGTGAAGCAACAGCGATTGAACACAGCTACTGGTACGATGCGTTTGCACCAGCTGTTACTGTAGGTGCAAAAGAAAACACTGCGACAGTGAACTTGCCAACTGATGCCGATGCAACCACTGTAACCATCACAACATCAGATAACAAAACTGCGACTTTGGTGAAAAATGGCGATAGTTGGGATGTTCAAGAGGGTAGCGACTTTACACCAACTATTAATGGTAATATTGTAACAGTCAGCGATTTGACAGTAGGTACAACAGTAACAGCAACTGCTACCGACAAAGCTGGTAATACATCTGCACCAGCAAGCGATGTAACAGAAGCTGCACCAACAGTGATGTCTATCGACAGTGCTTCTATCACAACAACAGATGAAAACAACTTTACAGCTAATGTTGTTGATACTTCAGGCACCGAAATTGCCTACGACTACACTTTGGCAGATCCTTTAGACACTACGAAGAAAGTCAAAGTTGAGTTGATCAACAAAGACACACAACAGGTTGAAAAAACTGTAACTCAAGACATTACAGAGGATACAACCCACTACACCGGTAAATTCACCGACTTGACCCACAAAAATGGCGTCAACTATGAAGTGAAAGTGTCTGTAGCGGATGATGCAAATATTGCACCAAAAACTACCCAAACTGTACGTGTAGACAACGTTTCTGATGCCGATGAATCATTAGATGGTAAAGTAACTTCTACCAACAATAGTGTGACTGTTGACGGTAATACCGAAAACTTTGGTACGCCACAAGCAGACAAAGTCCACAATGTTGGTAACAAAGCTGTTGCTAACCCGAAACTCGACTGGTTGATGCGTTGGGAAGACGATGCGAACCCATATTATGGCTGGGCTGCCGGCGATAACGACAATGGTAAAGAATACCATAGCGACCATGCTGTAGGTTGGGCAAATACAACGGATAACGACGCCCACTACTATACTTGGAATGGCGACAACACTCGTGGCGATATCATCAATGTTGCTAAAGTCCGCACTGATGATAGCTGGAGTGATGCAATTATCCAAGGTGTAATTGGTACAATTGGCGGCGATAGACGTTTTGATTTGAATACGCAAGCCGGCGGTGCCGACTATATCCAATCGGAAGCGATTGTTGGTAACACACGAATCAGTACCAATGAAGGCGATGATACTATCCGTACCAAATTCTTGTCTGGTACCAACAACAGTTGGAATATCAACTTTAACGGTTCGCAACAGTTCTTTATGGGGGACGGTAACGACTTGATTGATATCACCAGCACAGCATACGATACTGGCTTGACCGTGGCTGGTTCTCAAGGTGTGTCGTTGCACTATACCAATGCTAAATTTGATATGGGCAGTGGCGATGATACCTTGAAGATTGCTGGTACTGTCTTGGCAGGTAACGAAACTTCAGCCGGTAACTACTTCAACCTCGGCGCCGGTAACGACGTGATGACCACAGGCAAAATCACTTCCCAAAATGATGACACCTGGGAAGGCAGCAATATCATCAACTTGGGTACAGGCAACGATAAATTGACTGTCAATGGCGATGTTGCGGTAGATGGCGGTTTCTCACGCTTTGCGCTTATATCCGAAGACGGCAGCGATGTCCAAATCCATGGCTCGTTGAGCGGTAAAGTCGCAGCCTTGATGGGCGATGGCGATGATAAAATGCGTATCGATGGCAACCTCTATCTTGGTGGTACCAGCGGTCAAGCCAATGATATCGAATGGTTGTACGATATGTTCCGTGGCAATGAAGAAGCCGCTGCTTCCTCTAGCTACAGAGAAAACTTGTACCAGGACTATAATGACTATGGTATGTCGTACTACCGTACATTCTATGGCAATATAATGAGTGGCGGTAATATGAGCGGAAGCCATACCGAATTGGAAGATCAAATCATCGCACACTTGCAGGCAAGCGCTGCCAGAGCCGGCGGTAGAGGTACCGATTTTGGCAACGGTATTTGGGATAACAACCACTACACAGCTGCGCGTATCGACTTGGGTGAGGGTAACAATAGCTTTAGCGTTGGCAGCAGCACAACCGGCGCACGTATCATCAGTGGTAATGGTAACGATAGCATCGTGTTGGGTATCACTGGTCAAAATTTTGCCGGTGAAATCAATAACACCCGTATTTGGACTGGCTCGGAAACCGCAACAGCCGACAAACCGGATACCGACTTGGTAATGTTGAACAATGTAAACAGCAATAACCTTGTTTACACCGGCGCAGGTAATGACGATATCCAACTGTACAACGTTAAAGGCACCAACAACTGGATTCACGCCGGTGCCGGCGACGATATCATCGCTCTGTATGGTAAAGTAACTAGCGATAACACCAACATCATTGATGGTGGTGCTGGTCATGATAAAGTCATTATTGGTAATGCTGGTGATGATAGACAAGATAACTTTGTAGTTGGTGGTAACAATTCTGGTTCTACCCAATTGTGGGGTATGGAAGAAATTCTATTTAACTCTTCCAATGTGGGTGATAAGGTCAGAGTGAATGCCACTAAGTTGAATGATGAACATCAACTTTATATCAAAGGTACTGAAAGTCTGGATGCGACTGCGTTGGGTAAAAACAAGGTTGAGATTACAAACGATTGGACATCGGCAACCTCAGACCAAATAGGCTATAAACTTTATACCTATAGCCACGACAACGTAACGGAGAAATTATATATCGATGATCATATTACCACGATGATTATCTAATTAACCGTATCTACTGATAGATAAGTAAACCCACCCTACTTCGGTATGGTGGGTTTTTTTATATTCCTTAATTAAGCAAAGACTGAATAACGTTTGATTGAGATCAGCTCTTTTTTAGGAAATACTTTCTTATTCCAGATTGAAGATATTTTATCTGTTAAAATTACGTCAAGATTAGTGGAATTCGCTCTATTTTCATTCCAATTTGAATGATTATAAAGCAATCACTATCTGAAATATGATGAAATTAACTGATAAAAGAAGAATTGAAATGATGTCTGTAAATAATTTTACTCCGAAGATTAATACGGCGATGAAACCGCAATTAATTGAACGTCTTACCCGTTATGTGAAAATACATACTACCTCTGATGCCTCTAGTGATACCGTTCCTAGCACACCACAGCAATGGGATTTATTACGTTTGCTTAAAGATGAATTAACTGAAATGGGATTAACAGAGATTATATTGGATGATAATGGGTATCTATTTGCTACCTTACCAGCCAATATTGAGAAAGTTGTTCCTGTATTAGGTTTATTAGCACACGTTGATACCGCGCCTGATTTTAATGGCAAGAATGTTAAGCCACAAATAATTGAACAGTATGCAGGAGAAGAGATTGATTTGCTTGGTTCTGGTGATGTGCTTTCTCCAAAAGATTTCCCAAATTTACAAAAGTTAGTTGGGCATACGTTAATGACTACGGATGGCACTTCGCTATTAGGTGCTGATGATAAAGCAGGGATTGCGATTATTTTATCTGCGATTGAGTTTTTACAAACGCATCCAGAGATTCCACATGGAAAAATTCGTATCGGTTTTACCCCAGATGAAGAAATTGGGCGTGGAGCTGATCATTTTGATGTGGCGAAGTTTGCTGCGGATGTTGCATATACCTTAGATGGTAGTGTGGTTGGTGAATTGCAGTATGAAAATTTTAATGCCGATGAAGTGACGGTACATCTTTTCGGACGCTCAGTACATCCAGGAACGGCAAAAGGTAAAATGGTGAATGCGTGGGAACGTGCATGTGCATTTCAAGCCAACTTGCCTCCGCATCTTACACCAGCAACTAGTGAAGGTTATGAAGGTTTTATTTTCTTACGCAAGATTGATGGCTCATTAGAACATTGCCAATTACATTATGCTCTGCGTGATTTTACACAACAGGGCTTACAAGCGAGTCACCAACTGTTAGCCAATGCCGTTCAAGCCTACCAACAACAGTATGGTGAAAAAAGTATTCAACTTGAGGTACATGAGCATTACCGAAATATGCGAGAAAAAGTGGAACAACACCGTTATTTGGTTGATCTGGCAGAACAGGTCATGATCGCACAAGGAGTACAACCTAAAATTGAACCTATTCGAGGGGGTACAGATGGTGCCAGATTATCATTTATGAATTTACCTACCCCGAATCTGTTTACTGGGGGAGAGAATTTTCACGGAAAATTTGAGTTTGTTTCGATTGATGTGATGAATCAATCGGTTGGTGTCATTGTTGGTATTGCTAATGCGTTTAGTCAATTAACAAAGTAAGGAGTAAAAAATGAGTTTAATTATTGGTGCATTAGCAATTTTATTGGTGGGTTATTGGATTATTAAAGGGCAAAATGCGAAAGGCTTATTGTTGTGTGCAGGGATTGTGTTGTTGATCATAGCCTCTTTTATTGCACCACCAGTGAAAGACAGTACAGGGATTTTCTTTGTTGATATTGGCAATTACCTCTATTCACTCTTTGAAAAACGGGGTGGTGGTTTAGGGATGATTGTGATGGTCTTGATCGGATTCTCGGTTTATATGAGTCATATTGGGGCGAATGATGTGATTGTCCGTTTACTCTATAAACCTTTACGGCGGATTAAATCTCCTTATATTTTGTTAATTGGTGGGTTCTGGATTGCCTCATTTATCTCATTTGCGATTCCGTCTGCAACGGCATTAGGGGTCTTTTTAATGGCGACTTTATTCCCAATTTTGACCCGTTTAGGTATTTCTGCACCAAGTGCAGCCGCGATTTGTGCGACTACGGCGGTGGTAAATCTTTCTCCGACATCCGTTGATGTGATTTTAGCAGCAGAACAAGCAGGTGATACTTTGAAACATTTTGCTTTCCAAGTGATTTTACCAATGAGTTTATTAGCGATGTTGGTGATTGGGATTGTGCATTTTTTCTGGCAACGTTATTGCGATATTAAAGAAGGGTTAGTACAAGCTGGTGGATTAAATGAAATCGATCCATCACATATCTTAAATGGTAATGCCCCAGTTTATTATGCGATTTTGCCATTCTTACCAATTATTGGTTTATTTATTTTTGATGGTAAAGTTCTGCCTGAAATTTCTTTGGGCGGATTATTAATTTTAACGCTTATTATTAGTGCATTAATTGAATTAATTCGGACTCGCAGTGCAAGTGAAGTTTTTGCAGGGTTGGAGAAATGTTATAGTGGTATGGCGGAAGCCTTTAGTAGTGTTGTGATGTTGATTATCGCTGCAGGGGTATTTGCTGAAGGATTAAGTCGTATTGGTTTTACAGAAGATTTAATTAATGTAGCACAAAATCTCGGTACAGCGGCAACCGTGATGATGCTAGCATTAGTGTTAATTACCTTATTAGTTGCGATTGCATCAGGTTCAGGAAATGCTGCATTTTTTGCTTTTGTTGAATTAGCACCACGTCTTGCAGGTCAGTTAGGTATTAATCCAGCTTATTTGATTGCACCAATGATGCAAGTATCTAATACAGGGCGAGCATTATCTCCTGTTTCGGGTGTAATTGTTGCAGTTTCAGGAAGTGCAAATATTTCACCAATGCTATTGGTTAAACGGACTTGTGTCCCATTATTTGCTGGCATTGCGGTAATCATTGTTTATACGTTGGTGTTAATTCCTTTGCATATATAATCAGTAAAAGTTGTATGAAAGCCTGAATTGTTAGGTATAAACCGTGTTAAAAATTATTTTTAGCACGGTTTTTGATCTATTCCATACCAGAGGTTAAACGTTGTAATAACCGATCCATTGCCCGATAACCTAAGGCTTCGGCTAAATGAGGACGTTGAATCTGTTGTTCATCAGCAAGATCAGCAATCGTGCGCGAAACTCGTAAGATACGGTGATAAGCTCGCACAGATAACCCTAATTTATTTAAAGCGGTTTCTAAGAAAATCGCATCATTTTGTTGTAATTTGCAATATTTTTCGATCTCTTTGCCTGATAAATTAGCGTTAATTTTTCCAGCACGTTCTAATTGTTTTTCCCGAATTTGAATCACAATTTGTCGTAATTTTTCACTATTATTCTCATCTTTGGGGAGTTGTTGTAATGTCCCTTGTGGCAATAATGGTACTTCAATTGAGAGATCAAAACGATCCAAGAATGGCCCTGATAATCGATTGAGATAACGCATAATTTGTTGCGGTGAGGTGCGGTTATGTGTGCCTTGATAATGCCCTGTTGGACTAGGATTCATTGCAGCAATTAATTGAAATTTTGCAGGAAAGGTCACTTTAGCAGAGGTTCGAGAGATCACAATTTCTCCACTTTCCAATGGTTCTCGTAAGGCATCAAGTACTTTGCGTTCAAATTCAGGGAGTTCATCTAGAAAAAGTACCCCATTATGAGCGAGAGAAATTTCTCCTGGTTTTGGAATTGTACCACCACCGACTAAGGCAGCCATTGAAGCACTGTGATGTGGTGCACGAAAAGGACGTTGTTTCCAATGACGATAATCTAAATGATGTTGTACTAGACTATTAATTGCCGCAGTTTCAATCGCTTCTTGTTCACTCATTTCTGGTAATAGGGTTGTTAAACGACTGGCTAACATGGTTTTGCCTGTTCCAGGTGGGCCAAGGAATAAAAGATTATGTTGACCTGCAGCGGCAATCAGTAAGGCTCGCTTAGCGTGTTGTTGACCAATAATATCAGTTATATCAAGCGGATATTGGGAGTATGTAGTTGTAGGAGGTGGCATTTCTTGAGCAATAGGAAGTGATTGTTGTTGATTCAGAAAACAAACAACATCGAGTAATGAATCAGCAAAGTAGGTCTGTACATTGGCAACAAGTGTTGCTTCTGAGGCATTTTGTTTTGCAATAATTAATTCTCGTTTAGCTTGTTTGGCAGCTAAAATAGCAGGAATGACACCTTGTACACCACGCAAATTACCTGTTAAAGCCAATTCACCGACAAATTCAAATGCTTGTAAACGTTTGATATCAATCTGCCCAGAAGCCGCTAAAATGCCTAAGGCAATAGGCAGATCAAAACGCCCTCCTTCTTTAGGTAAATCCGCAGGGGCAAGATTTATGGTGATACGTTGTGGTGGATAACGAAAATTTGCATTGAGTAATGCACTACGTACACGATCACGAGCCTCTTTAACGGTTGTTTCAGGTAAACCAACTAAGGTTAATCCAGGTGAACCTTTGCTAATATGCACTTCAATTGTAACTAATGGTGCTTGCACGCCAATAGATGCCCTGCTATACACAATCGCTAATGACATAAATTCTCTCGTTGGGGAGGGGAAATAAAGCGAAGTGTAATTTGCAATATATGAGAGAGCTGGAAATAAAGTGTAATTTTGTGAATTGGGTCGAAAATAACAAATAAACCCACAATTTTTTGATAATCATTGTGGGTTTAGAAATAAATGTAGCAAGGAAGATTATTTTACTTCTACACCTTTGGCTTGTAAGTCTGCGTGGTAAGATGAGCGGACAAATGGACCACAAGCAGCGTGTTCAAACCCCATTTCTTTTGCTTTACTACGGAACTCATCAAATTCTGCTGGTGGAACATAACGTGCTACTGGCAAATGATGACGACTTGGTTGTAGATATTGTCCTAATGTCAGCATAGTTACGCCATTACTACGTAAATCTTGCATAACTTCGAGAATTTCTTCATTGGTTTCACCTAATCCCACCATTAAACCTGATTTTGTTGGGATATTTGGGAACATTTGTTTGAACTCTCTTAATAAACGTAATGACCATTGATAATCGGCACCTGGACGAACCTCTTTATATAAACGAGGGATATTTTCTAGATTGTGGTTAAACACATCAGGTGGATTTTGTGCTAGTTTTTCGAGGGCAACCTCAATTCTTCCTCGGAAATCTGGAACTAAAATTTCAATTTTAATATTTGGATTTAAGGCACGAATTTCTTTTACACATTCGGCAAAGTGTCCAGCACCACCATCTCGTAAATCATCACGGTCAACTGAGGTAATCACCACATAACGCAAGCCCATATCTTTAATGGTTTGGGCGAGTTTTTTCGGCTCTTCTGGATCGGGTGGCAAAGGTTTACCATGTGCAACATCACAGAATGGGCAACGGCGAGTACAGATAGCACCTAAAATCATAAAAGTCGCAGTACCGTGATGGAAACATTCTGCTAGGTTTGGGCAAGAAGCTTCTTCACAAACGGAGTTTAATCCATTTTTACGCATTGCCTTTTTGATATTTAAGATCTTCTCGGAACTGGCGGGTAATTTAATTTTCATCCATTCTGGTTTTGGTAATAACTCTTGGTTTGGATCGATATTTTTTACTGGGATAATTGATGTTTTGGCAGCATCACGATATTTGACGCCACGTTCCATTTTAAATGGGGTGCCCATATTACTATTCCTTATTTTGTATTGGGTAAACCATCAACGAAGTGAAGTTGTTGATAGCCAATTAAGCGTGTGAAATGTTCAATAAGTTTTGGTGCAACATCTGCACAAGTAATTTCAGTATCAACAAAATCTTGTAGTTGACACATTTCTAAACCAGCGTAGCCACAAGGATTAATTGCATGAAATGGCGATAAATCCATATGAATGTTGAATGCTAAACCGTGGAAAGAACAACCTTTGCGAATACGCAATCCAAGTGAACAAATTTTCTTTCCATCAATATATACTCCTGGTGCATCAGGCTTTGGATAACCTTGAATATTGTAATCCGCCAATGTATTAACAACACATTGTTCTAAGTAAGTAACCAAATCTCTGACAGAAAGAGGGGCTTCATTACCAGATAATTTATCAATTAATTTACGTCTTTTGATATCCACCAGAATATACATCACTTGTTGGCCTGGCCCATGATAAGTCACTTGGCCACCACGATCAGACTGTATAATGGGGATTTCTGTTTTCATCAGAATATGTTCTGCTTTCCCAGCCTGACCTTGTGTAAAAACGGGAGGATGTTGGACTAACCAAATTTCATCCATCGTTTCTGGGGTACGTTGATCAGTAAATTCTTGCATACGGTGCCAAATGGTATCGTAAGGTTGCACGCCAAGTTGACGAATAATAACTTGCTGTTCTAAATGCTCTGTTGTACTTCCCATAGATACCGTCCCTGTTATAGCACCATTCTCACAATTTCAATTTCAGCCAATTCTTTATATAGCGTTTCGACTTGCTCAATATTGTGTGCAGTAATGGTAATAGATACAGAATGATATTTGCCATTACGGCTTGGTTTAATTGATGGACTGTAATCACCTGGTGCGTGTTGTTGCACAACGGCAAGAACAAGATCGGTTAATTCTGGGTGTGCTAAACCAACAACTTTGTATGGAAATTCACATGGAAACTCAAGTAAGTCTTTCAATTTAGGTTGTTCTTGTTGCATAATTTTCTCTTTTTACTCAATAACTTGTAAATAATCCAAATAGATCAGCTATTAATGGAATTTAACCCACCGCATATGGGGTGGGTTAGTTCATTTTCAAGGGAATAAATAATACTGCTCAATAATGTTGGTATTTCTAGCTAAAAATACTCTTCACAGTAAGCACTATCCAGTCCCAAATTTTACCAACGAAACCTGCTTCCTCAACGGTATCCATAACTTGAAGATTAGCTGTTTGAATATCTTTACCATCAAGTTGATATACGATAGAACCAACAACTTGTCCTTTTTTCAATGGTGCTTCTAAGAATTTTTGATTAAGTTGATAACGAGCCTTAACGGATTGGCTTTTACCTTTAGGGATCACTAAGTAAACATCTGAGAGTGTACCTAATTTCACCTTGTTTTCTTTACCATAATAAATTGGTTGTTCAGAAACAATTTGATTTGCAGCTAATGGTTTTACATTTTCAAAATTAGCAAAGCCCCATTGCAATAATTTTTTACTTTCGACTTCACGTCCTTTAAATGAGCTAACCCCCATTACAACTGAAATCAGACGCATATTATTGTCAACAGCAGAGGCAACTAAGTTGTAACCAGCTTCATCTGTATGACCTGTTTTTAAACCATCAACATTAAGGTTTTTATCCCATAATAGCCCGTTACGATTTGGCTGTTTGATGTTATTGAAAGTAAACTCTTTCTCTGCATAGATATGATATTCTTCTGGTAGATCACGGATCAATTTAGCACCAATAATTGCCATATCTCGTGAAGTGGAATATTGCCCGTCGTGGTCAAGTCCATGTACGGTTTCAAAATGTGTATTTTTAAGCCCAAATTGATCAACATATTGATTCATCATATTGATGAAATTAGCTTGTGAACCAGCAAGATATTTTGCCATGGCAACACAAGCATCATTACCAGAGGCAATAATAATACCTTTATTTAAATCTGCGACTGAAACTTGTTGGTTAACATTCAAGAACATTTTTGAAGAGCCAGGGAAATTTTTACCCCAAGATTCTTCATCAATAGTTACCATATCAGTATTGTGAATTCTGCCTTCTTTTAATGCTTGTCCAATAACATAGCTTGTCATCATTTTGGTTAAAGAAGCAGGATAATGTTTTTGATCAGGATTTAATGCTGCAAGCACAGCACCAGTATGATAATCCATTAAAATATAAGTTTGTGCATTCACTTGTGGTGGAGCGATATCATAAAGTCCTTCGGCATACGCAAGTGAGATGCTAGAAAAACTGAGTAAACTCGCAAAAGCAAGTTTTTTCAGTTTTTTAGAATAAAACAACATTTTTCCTTCCTTACAACATATTTTTGAATATATGGTCAACACATAGTTTGCACTATGTGTTGTACCGATTGAGATACTTATTAATTATATCGCGATAAAAGAAAGGTTTTAAACCTTTAGTCGTGTTTAACACTAATAGCGATAAGTATAAAGCTGACTATTATCTGAATTTAAACGGGAAAAGGCTAGCTTAATGCTATTTACTTTTGCTTGATCGAGTAATGGTCCAAAGTTGATATTGAATTTATCACCATTCTGAATGATTTCAGTTTTTACATCATTCATAGCTAATTCAGAAACCAATTTTTCAGCTTTTTCTCGACTTTCTATATTGCTTGCCGTTAATTGGAATTGACCACTCATTGTTTTATCATTGTGTTGAACTTTATTTTGTAGCTTTTGTCGAGCAGCAAGTAAAGTTTTTCCACCATCTCCAGAGAGATTACCATGACGATCAATAATAACCATATCTAACTTCACATTTGCAGTTCCACGAGCTGTCATGCCTAGCTCTTTTGCTGCCGCTTTAGAAAGGTCGATAATTCGATTAGAGTGAAAAGGTCCTCTATCATTAATTCGTACGACCACTCTTTTATGATTACGCAAATTGGTTACTAATACATAACTATTGAGTGGAAGTGTTTTGTGTGCGGCAGTAAATAACTTATCGTTATAGACTTCACCGCTAGATGTTTTCTGTCCTACAAATTTAGGATGATAGAAAGTCGCTGTGCCTTGCTTGGCATATTTTGTCGCTTCTTTCGTTGTTACAGTACGGTAACGAACACCTTTTACTGTATAAGTTCTACTAGTAGTCTTTTTAGGATGATATTGTAACTTGGGACCCGCAATACCATAAACTTTCTTAGTTTCATTTTTCACTTCTGTTTTGGCTAACGCACTGGTCGTCTGAACCAGAAAAAAAAGTGCTGCCAATACAGTTAAATATTTCTTTAGTTTCATATTAAATATGTTCCCTAACTTTCTTTGATTGCTCAAATGGAAATTAGCTTCCATGAGAAAGCATTCGTCGATGTGTATGTATCGACATTATTAGCCCAAAACCAGCCATTAATGTCACAAATGAAGTTCCACCATAACTTACAAGTGGTAATGGAACTCCTACAACAGGCAAAATACCGCTCACCATACCAATATTAACAAAGACATAAACGAAGAATATCAATGTTAAAGCGCCAGTCAAAATACGACCAAAGGCGTCTTGTGCTTTCGCACCAATAATTAATCCTCTCCCAATAATAAATAAATAAATGGTTAATAAAATAATAATCCCAACGAGTCCATGCTCTTCACTGAGTACTGCAAAAATAAAATCAGTATGTGGCTCAGGCAAAAACTCTAATTGTGATTGCGTTCCCATCATCCAACCTTTACCAAATAAACCACCAGAACCGATAGCAATTTTGGATTGAATGATATGATACCCTGCACCTAATGGATCCTTCTCAGGATCAAGCAGTGTTAATACCCGTGTTTTTTGGTAATCATGCATCAAGTAAAACCATAAAACAGGGATAAAACCAGCTACGCCGATTACGGCAGTAGCGATAAGTTTCCAACTCATTCCTGCTAGGAAAACAACAAAGATTCCTGAAGCAGCAACAAGGATTGAAGTACCTAAATCAGGTTGAATTGCAACCAATAAAGTAGGCACAATAATTAACATTAAAGCAATTACCGTATTGAGTAAACTCGGTGGTAATTGGCGTTTTCCTAAGAACGTTGCCACCATTAATGGCACAGAGAGTTTGATCAACTCAGAGGGCTGGAAACGGAAAACACCTAAATCTAGCCAACGTTGTGCACCTTTACTGGTTGTACCAATTAAGTCAACTAAAACGAGTAGAATAATACCAACAATATATAAGTAAGGTGCAAGTTTTTGATAAAAACGTGGTGGTAGTTGTGCAAAGACAAGCATCACCGTAAAGCCCATAGCGACCTGCATTAAGCGATTATCAAACATTTTCTCGCTACCACCCGATGCACTATATAACACTATTAGGCCATAAATAACAATAACAATTAAACCTAGCAGTAGTTTTAAATCAATATGTAGCTTCTGCCATAAAGATACTATTGTATGCTTTTCGCTCATTGTGTCGATACTCCACTAGGATTAAATTGGCTATTTGTTTGTTTATGCGCAAAATAATAGTCAAAAATTTGACGCACGATTGGTGCGGCATTTCCTGAACCACCGCCAGCATTTTCCATAATAATTGTTACAATGACTTCTGGATTATCAAATGGGGCAAATGCGTTAAACCAAGCGTGATCGTGTAAATGCTTAGAAAGATTTTTAGAATTGTAAGTTTCGTTTTCTTTCAAGCTAAATACTTGAGCAGTTCCTGATTTTCCTGCGACTTTATAAGGTGTACCAATAAAGGCTTTTCTTGCTGTACCATTTGGGCTATTTACTACACCATACATTCCTTGTTTGGCAATATTCCAAGCTGTATCACTTGGTTCTGTAATATCAGGATAGGGATGTTTATCTTCATAAGGTTCAATTTGATTGCCCATGATTTCCTGCATTAAATGTGGGGTATTGACTTTCCCATTGTTAATTAATATTGCAAGTGCTTTTGCTAATTGTAATGGTGTAGCTGTCCAGTAACCTTGCCCGATTCCAACAGGAATCGTATCGCCTTGGAACCAAGGCTTTTTATAACGTTTTTGTTTCCATTCTCTGGTTGGCATCACACCATTTGTTTCTTCTAAAATATCAATGCCAGTAGATTGACCAAAACCAAATTTTTGCATCCATTCAGCTAGACGGTCGATCCCCATCAAGTAAGCCACATTATAGAAAAAGGTATCTGAAGATTCAGTAATCCCTTTAATCACATTCGTTGAACCATGCCCAGTTTTTAACCAGTCACGGAAGCGTTTAGTCGTGTTAGGAATAGCAAAATAGCCAGGGTCATAAAAAGTTGTATTTGGGGTAATGACACCTTCAGTTAATGCAGAAACGGCAATGAAAGGTTTTACTGTTGAAGCGGGTGGGTAAGCACCTTGTAATGCTCGGCTATACAATGGACGATCACTATCATTTAGTAAACGCTGATAATCGTTATAAGAAATACCATCTACGAATAGATTATTGTCATAACTCGGTGTAGAAACCATAGCGAGAATACTGCTATCTTTTGGATTCATTACAACAACGGCCGCCTTTTGATCACCAAGAAGATTGAAAATATAACGTTGCAGGTCAACATCTAAAGTTAAACGAACATTTTTACCTGCAACAGCTGGTTGTTCTCGTAATTTTCGAATAACTTTCCCTTGGCTATTAACCTCAACTTCTTCAAAACCAACTTGGCCATGCAAAACATCTTCGTAATAACGTTCAATACCTAATTTACCAATATCGTGTGTGCCTGAATAATTTGCTTCTTTTTCTTCTTGTTTGAGTCGTTCTACATCACGATCGTTAATACGAGCAACATAGCCAAGGATATGGGTTAATGGTTCTCCATAGAGATAATGACGCTTAAAGTAAGGCTTGATTTCAATACTTGGAAAGGCATATTGATTAACGGAAAAACGAGCGATTTGTTCTTCACTTAAATCTGCTTTTAATAGGATTGGTGTATAGCGTTGTGAACGACGATGTTCTTTTTTAAATGCCTCTATATCGTCATTAGTGAGACCAACAATTTGGCGTAATTGATTAAAAGTTTCTTCTAAATTATCGACTTTTTCAGGAACAATGTATAAACCAAAGAAAGTGAGATTTTCCGCTAAAATTTTGTTATTACGATCGTAAATAATGCCTCTGGTTGGTGCGATAGGTAATAGTTTAATTCGATTGCCATTAGAACGCGTTTTATAGGTTTCATAATTGACAACTTGTAGATTATATAGGTTAGTAATTAATACACCTGTTAGTACTAATACCCCAATAAATGAAATTAATGCACGACGCGCAAACAGATTACTTTCTGCTTGATTGTCACGAATGGTCTCTTTTTCTTGCAAAAATTTCGTGAATTTCATCTGGATTACTCTCGATGATAAGGATGATTAGTGGTTAAGCTCCAAGCACGATAAAGGCTTTCCGCTACCACAATACGTACCAATGGATGTGGTAAGGTTAATGGTGACAATGACCAACTACGTTCTGCGGCTTGTTTACATTCGGGTGATAAGCCTTCTGGACCACCAATCAACAGACTGACATCACGTCCATCTTGTTTCCAGCTTTCGAGTTGTTGTGCTAATTGTGGGGTTGTCCAAGGTTTACCAGGAATATCTAGCGTAACAATTAAGCTATTTTTCCCACAGGCAGCTAACATTAATTCTCCCTCTTTTTCAAGAATACGTTTAATGTCTGCATTTTTACCACGCTTGCCAGCAGGAATTTCAATTAACTCCAGTGGTAGATCTTTTGGAAAACGGCGTTGATACTCTTCAAAACCTTCGGTCACCCAAGAAGGCATTTTAGTTCCAACGGCAATTAGCTGTAATTTCATTGATTTATGCCCACAATTTTTCTAATTGGTATAAGTTGCGAGCTTCTTCTTGCATGATATGTACCATCACTTGTCCGAAATCAACAACAATCCAATCACTCGTGTTGAAACCTTCTGCACCAAAGTTTTCAATCTGTTTTTGTTTACAAGCGGTCATCAGGTTTTCGCCTAAAGACGCTACATGGCGAGTCGAGTTACCGGTACAAATAATTAAATGGTCAGTGATAGGTGATTTCCCTTTTACATCAAGAACTAAAATATCTTTTGCTTTTAAATTATCTAGTTCATCGATAATAGTTTCTAACACGCTAAAGCCCTTTTTTGTTTAAAAATGATACATCTTAAAAATTAAGGCGCGAATTGTATCACGATATCTGTTTTGAGGGAAATTAGAACAAGATTGCGTGAGGATAAAATTAGTAAATGCGATTTATGAGGATAAATATAATGGATAGATAGGTCGCCCTTTAGGGCGACTAATTCTATATGTCACTAAGCGTGTGACTTTTACTAAATAGAAATTATGCGTTATTTCGTGTCTTTGAATAGTAACGTTTACCGCTTCTTTTTATTTTAGGTAAGGGTAATAAAGCATCAGGATCATAGTGACTTACTGGAATATGATGTCCAATATATTGCTCAATCGCAGGTAAATTGATGGCGTAATCTTCACAGGCAAAACTAATGGATATGCCAGTTTCTCCTGCACGACCAGTACGCCCAATTCGGTGAACATAATCTTCATAATCGTCTGGTAAATCATAGTTGAACACATGTGTAACTTGAGGAATATGTAAACCACGTGCGGCGACGTCCGTTGCGACTAAAATATCTAACTGCCCTTGAGTAAATTGCTCTAATAATTTGAAGCGTTTCTTTTGTAGAACATCTCCTGTTAATAAACCAACACGATGCCCATCAGCAGCTAAATATTGCCAAATTTTTTCACACTGATGTTTGGTATTGGCAAAAATAATACAACGCTCAGGCCATTCCTCTTCAATGAGCGTCAGTAACAATTTCATTTTATCTTGGTTAGAAGGATAGAACAGTTCTTCTTTGACGCTATCGGCAGTTTTATAAGTTGATTCAATTTCAACATAATGAGGATCATTCATATCTTCAAAAGCTAACTCTCTTACCTTGAATGAAAGGGTAGCGGAGAAAAGCATGGTGAGCCGTTCGGTTGGTGGTGGACAATGGCGTAATAGATAACGAATATCTCGGATAAAACCGAGATCAAACATTCTATCCGCTTCATCTAGGACAACACATTCGATCTGATTTAATGAAATGATGCGCTGTTTGACATAATCAATAATTCGTCCAGTCGTACCAATGAGAATATTTACACCCTGTTGCAATGTCTGTAATTGCTGTTCATAACCATCACCACCATAAGCTAAACCAAGTGTTAAACCTGTATGTTGTGCAAAAATCTGTGCGTCATGATGAATTTGTACTGCCAATTCTCGAGTTGGTGCAAGGATTATTGCTGATAAGTGTTGTTTAGCCGTAGGAGATTGTAATAAGTGTTGAAAGAGTGCTGTAAGAAAAGCAACGGTTTTCCCTGTACCAGTTTGCGCTTGCCCAGCAATATCTTTACCCTGTAAAGAGTAAGGTAATGATAAGGCTTGAATAGGTGTACAGTATTCTAAGCCCATTTGTTGCAGAGCAGATTGGATCGAGGGATGTAACGGAAAGCGACTAAAAGGTGTTGAAGTAAGGTACTGATGTTCCATAGGCATAAATTTGATTGAAATTTTATTTAATTCAGGACGAATTCTACTCTAAAACTAGACAATAGTCTTTTTTAATGGTAATTTTACGACCGTTTTTTATCTCATATCCAATTTACAATCCGTTTTAATCTAATCTACAACAACATTTCAGTTATTATGAATTTAACAGAATTAAAAAATACTCCTGTTTCTGAGCTTGTGAAATTGGGCGAAGAACAAATGGGGCTAGAAAATTTAGCTCGTCTAAGAAAACAAGATATTATTTTTGCTATCCTAAAACAGCACGCTAAGAGTGGTGAAGATATTTTTGGTGATGGTGTATTAGAAATTTTACCAGATGGTTTCGGTTTCTTACGTTCTGCAGATAGTTCTTATTTAGCTGGTCCAGATGATATTTATGTATCACCAAGTCAAATTCGCCGTTTTAACCTGCGTACAGGTGATATGATCGAAGGTAAAATTCGACCGCCAAAAGAAGGTGAACGCTATTTTGCTTTATTAAAAGTAAATCAAGTCAATGACGACCGCCCTGAAATCTCCCGCAATAAAATCCTCTTTGAAAATTTAACGCCGTTACACGCTAATTACCGTTTACGTATGGAACGTGGTAATGGTTCAACAGAAGATTTAACTGCTCGTATTTTAGATTTAGCAGCACCAATCGGCAAAGGGCAGCGTGCGTTGATTGTAGCCCCGCCGAAAGCTGGTAAAACAATGTTCCTGCAAAATATTGCACAGAGTATTACTTATAATTACCCAGAATGTATTTTGATGGTGTTATTAATTGACGAGCGTCCTGAAGAGGTTACAGAGATGCAACGTTTGGTGAAAGGTGAAGTGGTCGCTTCTACCTTTGATGAACCTGCGGCACGTCATGTACAAGTAGCAGAAATGGTAATCGAAAAAGCAAAACGTTTGGTTGAGCATAAAAAAGATGTGGTGATCTTATTAGATTCCATTACCCGTTTAGCTCGCGCTTACAATACGGTGACTCCAGCTTCAGGAAAAGTGCTTTCTGGTGGGGTAGATGCTAATGCGCTACATCGTCCAAAACGTTTCTTCGGGGCTGCACGTAATGTTGAGGAAGGGGGGAGCTTAACTATTATTGCTACGGCATTGGTGGATACAGGCTCTAAGATGGACGAAGTTATTTATGAAGAGTTCAAAGGAACAGGGAATATGGAACTTCATCTTTCACGTAAAATTGCAGAAAAACGTGTCTTCCCTGCGATTGATTTCAATAGTTCTGGTACACGTAAAGAAGAGTTGTTAACTACGCCAGATGAATTGCAAAAAATGTGGATTCTGCGGAAAATTGTTCATCCTATGGGTGAAATTGAAGCAATGGAATTTTTAATTGATAAGCTATCAATGACCAAAACAAATGAAGAGTTTTTTGAAGCGATGAAACGTTCATAATTGATAGAATTGTTTGTGATTAAAAAAACCGTATTGGTAATAATTTATCAATACGGTTTTTTATATTCTGCTATTTCCTCACTGCATAATCACCAGAGCAGATCCACTTATAAGTAGTAAGTGCTTCTAATCCCATTGGACCACGAGCGTGTAGTTTTTGCGTACTTACTGCAACTTCAGCCCCTAAACCAAATTCGCCACCGTCAGTAAATCGTGTACTCGCATTGAGATAAACTGCGGCAGAATCGACTTGTTGAGCAAACTGCATTAATAATTGTGGATTTTGACTCAAAATGCCATCTGAATGTTGGCTACCATAATGGCGGATATGATCGATAGCGTGATCAATATCTTTCACAATAACGACATTAAGATCCAGAGAGAGCCACTCTTGACTAAGGGTTTCTTCCATTAATGGTTTTACGCGATCAGTATATTGATTGAGAATTGAGATCGCTTGCGGATCCGCATGGAAAGTTATAGCAGGTTGTTGATTATATTGGGCAAGTTCCGCTAAGAATTTTTCCGCAATACTTTCTTGTACAAGCAACGTTTCCAACGTATTGCAGGTGCTTGGACGTTGGGTTTTGGCGTTATGAATGACTCGCAATGATTTGCTTATATCAGCAGATTCTTCTACAAACAGATGACATACTCCAATCCCCCCGATAATCACAGGAATGGTTGATTGCTCTTTGCAAAGTTGATGTAATGCAGCCCCACCACGAGGAATAATCATATCAACATACTGATCGAGTTTAAGTAATTGGGTAATGAGTTGACGATCTGGATTGGTAATGGCTTGGATAGCGGTAGCGGGTAATTGCTCAGCAATTAACGCCTGTTGAATGATTTTGACGAGGATTTGGTTGGTTTGTTGTGTTTCCTTCCCTCCTCGTAAAATGGCGGCATTTCCTGTTTTTAAACACAAGCAAGCAACATCAACGGTAACATTAGGGCGAGCTTCATAAATCACGCCAATCACGCCAAGTGGGACACGTTTTCGTTCAATTTTGATGCCACTATCTAACTCAGTACCGTCAATCAGATTACCAACAGGATCGGCTAAGGAAACAATATGTTTGACCTCATGAATAATATTATCAAGCCGTTGTTCGGTAAGTAATAGTCGGTCAATGAGTGCAGGACTTAATCCTTGTTGTTCTGCTTGTTGAATATCGAGCGCATTAGCCGCTAAGATTTCTGCTTGATGATGTTTTAGTTGTTCGGCAATGCGTAATAATACGGCATTTTTTTGTTGATGAGAGAGTTCGGCAAGACGAAATGAAGCCTGCTTAGCTTGTTGTCCTAATTGTTGTAAATCTGTCATAACGTGTTCCTATAATAAAACGAGATCATCACAATGAATCGCAACAGAACCATATTCATATCCGAGGATATCGTTAATTTTCTGGGACTGTTGTCCTTGAATGCGTTGTAAGGCATCGCTGTTATACCGTACCATACCGCGAGCGAGAGGTTTGCCATTCATATTTTGGAGTAATACCACTTCGCCACGAGAGAATGTACCTTCAATTTCTTTCATTCCAGCTGGTAGTAATGATTTATGTTGTACGATTAACGCATTTTCTGCACCTGAATCAACTGTAATTTTGCCTGCAATAGGGGCGGCAAATAACCATTGTTTCCGACTATCGATTGCATGATCAGGTACAGTAAATTTTGTACCAATCATGGCACCATTTGCGAGTTCGGCAATCACATTTTTTCTACCCCCAGCCGCGATAATCGTTTCAATTCCAGAGCGAGTAGCAATATCAGCAGCGGTAATTTTGGTGGACATTCCGCCAGTACCTAAGCCAGAAACACTCCCACCTGCAATCGCACGCGTGTGATCAGTAATTTTATCGACTACAGAAATCAGTTTGGCATCAGGATTATTTCTTGGATCACAATCGTATAGACCTTGTTGATCAGTAAGCAAATAGAGTTGATCAGCATGGGCTAAAATAGCTGTCAGAGCAGATAAATTATCGTTATCTCCGACCTTAATTTCTGCGGTAGCAACCGCATCATTTTCATTAATGACAGGAATAATTTGATTATCAAGTAATGCCATCAAGGTATCACGAGCATTTAAAAAACGCTCGCGATCTTCAAAGTCGGCACGGGTTAATAAAATTTGCCCAATTTTAATATCATAAATTTGAAAAAGTTGTTCCCACGTTTGAATTAATTGGCTTTGCCCAACAGCAGCCAGTAACTGCTTAGACGCAATAGTCGCGGGGAGTTGAGGATAATTTAAATAATGACGACCAGCAGCAACCGCACCAGAAGTCACAATAATAATTCGATAGCCTTGTTGATGCAGTGCGGCACATTGACGCACAATTTCCAACATATGTGGGCGATTCAGTTTTGATGACCCTTGCGTTAAGACGCTTGTTCCAAATTTTAAAACGATAGTTTTCATAGTAATTCTTATGACGAAATTGAAAGCGTTTAAGGTAACACTAAACATTGAAAAAACGAAGATAATCGCTAAATTTTTCTAGCTTAGCTAGTGGATAACGTTATTCGTGTATGCCTAAATTTTAAATGAATAAAAATAAATAATAAGCTGGCGAATAAGCCTAATAACGCACCGATATAACCGATTTGATTTAGACCGAAATAGTGCATAACTTGATTGCCAATTAAAGCACCGCCGCCAATACCAATATTGTAAATACTTGAATAAATTGATGAGGCTAAATCTGTTGCATCAGGTGCCAGTTGTAATACTCGCATTTGCATGCCTAACCCTAAAGCTGAAATACCAATTCCCCAAATAAAAATTAGAATAAATATAGCGATGACACTATGACCAAGATGAGAAAGGAATAATAGGGAGAAAATCAATATTGTCATGGTTATTGCAAGGAAATTAATTGGCATCAAACGATAAAATAAATTGAATAGGATACTTGCAATGATACCTGCTAGGCCAAAGACTAATAATCCTGCGGTTGCGGCAGTTGCTGATACTTGGCTAATTTGAATGAGGAACGGTTCAATATAACTATAAGCAGTAAAATGTGCAGAGATAATTAATGCTGTAAATAGATAAATACCCACTAACATTGGACGCCGAAGCAAGATTGGCAAACTTTTAAGTGAGCCAGCATTTTTGCTCGGTAAATAAGGAAGTAAGCGTATAATAAAAAAGAGAATAATTGCAGCAACAATACCAATTAAGGCAAAAGTTGTTCGCCAATCTAACCATTGTCCAATGATCCTACCAAGTGGTAGGCCTAATACCATAGCAAGTGCCGACCCCATAGCGAGTAAGCCTAATGCTTGTACTTTCTTATCTTTCGGTGCAATCCGCATTGTGAGTGAGGCAGTGATAGACCAGAATACAGAGTGAGTTAATGCAATGCCAATCCGAGAGAGTAGTAGTATCCAGTAATTCCATGCAATAGCCGAAAGAATATGACTTGCAATAAATAAAAGAAATAATTTAATCAATAAGTTACGACGTTCATATTGAGAGGTCATTAACATACAAGGTAAGGACATTATTGCGACAATCCAGGCATAAACTGTGATCATTAAGCCAACTTGTGCAACAGGCATGGCAAAACTAGTTGCTATATCAGTAAGTAATGCTACTGGAATATATTCGGTAGTATTAAACACAAAGGCTGCAAAAGCCATAGTAATAACCCGTGAATATTCAATACGACGGGCAGCTTTTCGAGATAACATATTGTCTAAATTTTCCCTTAATAAAATAGTGATTGATTGCCAAAATAGAGTGACTGATAAGTATCTAACTGGCATATCAATAAAAAATAATAAAATGAATACTTGTTGTTGCAGAGATTTAGCGTTAATGACTCTATCTTATTGTAATTACTTAGATTTATATGGATAAAAAGTAAAATTAGCTAAAGTGCAATCATTGAATTGTGAGTTAGTAGTTAAAAATCAAGACTACCAATAGTGGTTAATTTTAATCCTTATTTGCCGCATGGTACACTCTTTTTACGGATAATATTTGATCTATATTCATAGTGGGATGAAATGCTTTCTTTTATAATGCTCACTTCAAATTTATAGGATAAAAAGTATGTCTGAATTATCACATGAAGATCAGCAAGAGATAACGCGTTTATGTGCTACAGCGGCGTTATTGATGTTACAACATGGTGCAGAAAGTACTTTAGTTGATCAGGTAGCTTGTCGATTAGGAAAGGCACTTGGTGTAGAAAGTGTCGAAGCTGCGCTCACCCCAAATGCGATTGTATTAACGACACGATACAATGACCATTGTATTACCACTACAAGACGTAACTATGATAGTGGGATTAATATGGCGGTTGTAACACAAGTACAACGGATTGCCATTGCAGCAGAACATAAAATTTATGGCATTTATCAAGTTAGAAAAAAACTAAATGAAGTAAAACCATTGAAATATAATCGCTGGTTTGTGGTATTAATGGTGGGATTGTCTTGTGCTAGTTTTGCTAGGTTGGCTGGTGGTGATGTTATTATTTCTTTGATTACATTCTTTGCTTCTGGATTAGGGATGTTTGTCCGTCAAGAGTTAGGAAAACGACACTATAATCCTTTGATTAATTTTGCAGTAACTGCTTTCGTAGCGTCATGTATCTCTGGTCAAGCACTGTTACATAGTTGGGGCAATGAGCCAGAAATTGCGTTAGCTTCTAGTGTACTATTGCTTGTTCCTGGTTTCCCATTAATTAATTCACTTTCAGACGTACTAAAAGGGTATGTGAATATGGGATTAGGGCGTTGGGCAATAGCAACAGTGTTAACTTTCGGGGCTTGTATCGGTATCGTGTTTGCCTTAGCGGTATTACATATTAATGCTTGGAGTTAATAATGAATGTTGTATTAACATTATTGAATGACCTCTTTTTTACTGCAATTCCAGCAGTTGGGTTTGCACTGATTTTTAATGTTCCAACAAAAGCACTCAAATATTGTGCCTCACTGGGAGCATTGGGGCATTGTTTTCGGACTATTCTAGTAAGTTATTGTCATGTTCCATTGGTGTTTGGTACATTTTTTGCAGCAGCATTAATAGGATTTATTGGTGTATATTTATCTCAACGTTTTTTAGCACATCCTAAAGTTTTTACGGTAGCAGCGATTATTCCTATGATTCCAGGTGTTTATGCTTATAAAGCGATGATTGCGATTGTGCAAATTGCACATTATGGTTACAGCGAAGCGTTATTAGCACAAGCATTAGAGTTTTTTATTAAGACAGGTTTTATTTTAGCAGCGATTGTTTTTGGTTTAGCCTCCCCAGGATTACTTTTCTATCGTAGTAAGCCTGTAATTTAAGGCGAAGAGTAGCAAGATTATTTCCTTTTTTAGCAAAATTTATTTGCTCAGATAATTTTTGTATGAAATCTAACAATAAAGTGCTAGAATTGCGGGCTTAAAAATCTCCCTATAAGTTTTATTTATTAGGTTTTATGTAGGTTCATAATGAGTTCAGAAATTGAGAAACAAAAAACATCCTCAGGAGAGGATAATAGATTTAAAAAACTAGACAGCATATTCCTGTGGATTGTTGCAGTGATTTTAGTCTTAGTCGCAGCCATTGGTAATATTTATTTTAAAGATCAATTTGCAGCGGCTATTCGTGTTCCTGCAATGGTTGTATTATTGTTATTAGCGTTAGTTGCAGCCGCATTTACATTCCAAGGTAAAACTGCTAGAACATTCTTAAAAGAATCTCGTATTGAGTTAAGAAAAATTATTTGGCCTACTCGCCAAGAAGCAACTCAAACAACATTGATTGTGATGGGTGTAACTGTGGTGGTTTCATTAATTTTATGGGGCCTAGATTCTTTAATCGTATCTTTAATTAACTTTATTACCAACTTGAGGTTCTAATTATGAGTGAGAATACAACGCAAAAACGTTGGTATGTATTACAAGCTTTTTCAGGATTTGAATCACGTGTTGCAACAGTGTTACGTGAATACATCAAATTACATCATATGGAAGATCAATTTGGTGAAGTGTTAGTACCTACTGAAGAAGTAGTGGAAAACGTTGGTGGAAAACGTAGAAAAAGCGAAAGAAAATTTTTCCCAGGCTATGTATTAGTACAAATGGTAATGAATGATGATACTTGGCATTTAGTTCGTAGCGTACCACGTGTAATGGGTTTTATTGGAGGTACTCCAGATCATCCAGCACCAATTTCTAATCGTGAAGCTGAAATGATCTTAAATCGCTTAGAACAAAATAGTGATAAGCCAAGACCAAAAACTATGTTCCAACCAGGTGAGGAAGTTCGTGTTAAAGAAGGTCCTTTTGCAGACTTTAATGGTACAGTAGAAGAAGTGGATTATGAAAAGAGCCGCTTAAAAGTATCTGTGTCTATTTTCGGACGTGCAACACCAGTTGAACTTGAATTTAGTCAGGTAGAAAAAACAATTTAATATTTAAAATAATATTAACGTGTGAAAAAAAAGGTGAGTAAAACTCACCTTTTTTATAGCTTTTACAAGCAGATTTTATGATAGGAAAACATGTCATGAGGAAATTGATATATGTTTGTTTAATTGGCGGAATGTTATCGCATTCTGTAATGGCTGCTGATTCAATTATCTTTGCTTGTTTTACTAAAAATGCGAAACAAATTGCTATTGTGGAAAGTAATGGTCACTATGAATATAGTTTTGGTAAACCAGGAAAACCAGAACTGTACTTTAGTAATACGGTTGCAGAAGTTGAACAACGTTCACAGAAATGGAATGGTGTTGGTGCAACATACTGGGAAGAATATAATTTACAAAATGGTGATTATTCTTATGTAGTGTATAAAGCTGTTGACCGTATGACAGAAGAACATAAATTAGAAGGTGGCGTAACTGTTTCTAAAAACGGAAAAGAGCTAGCAACAGTTAAATGCGAATACTTTTGAGCTTTCATTTCAAGCTATTGTTATTTAGATGAATATATTAATTAGTAGATATGATAGAGAATTAAGCATAAATTTACTTGTCAATATATTCATAGATAAAGTATAATTCGCAACCTATTTTACGAGCAAGTCATCCTTGCTCGTATTTTTGTGTATAACACTAAGATTCAATAGTGTTTTTAACAACGGGGAGCCGAAAGGCGTCACTACCCAAAACGAGGAAATAAACTATGGCAAAAAAAGTTCAGGCCTACGTTAAGTTGCAAGTTGCAGCTGGTATGGCAAACCCAAGTCCACCAGTTGGTCCAGCATTGGGTCAACAAGGTGTTAACATCATGGAATTCTGTAAAGCATTTAACGCTCGTACTGAGAGCTTAGAAAAAGGTTTACCAATTCCAGTTGTAATTACTGTATATGCAGACCGTTCTTTTACTTTCATTACTAAAACTCCTCCAGCAGCAGTATTATTGAAGAAAGCAGCTGGTATTAAGTCTGGTTCAGGTAAACCAAACAAAGATAAAGTGGGTAAAGTAACTCGTCAACAAGTCCGCGAAATTGCAGAACTTAAAGCGGCTGATATGACTGGTGCAACAATTGAAACTAAGATGAAATCTATTGAAGGTACTGCACGTTCAATGGGCTTGGTAGTGGAGGACTAATCAATGGCAAAACTAACCAAACGCATGAAAGCAATTAGAGCCAAAGTAGATTCAACTAAAGCATATGAAATCAATGAAGCAGTTGCTTTATTAAAAGAGTTAGCAACTGCAAAATTCGTTGAAAGCGTTGATGTTGCTGTAAACTTAGGTATTGATGCTCGTAAATCAGACCAAAACGTTCGTGGTGCAACTGTATTACCACACGGAACAGGTCGTACTGTACGCGTTGCTGTATTTACACAAGGTGCAAATGCAGAAGCGGCTAAAGCAGCTGGTGCTGATTTAGTTGGTATGGAAGATCTTGCAGAGCAAGTGAAAAAAGGCGAAATGAACTTTGATGTTGTTATTGCTTCTCCAGATGCAATGCGCGTTGTTGGTCAATTAGGTCAAATCCTTGGTCCACGTGGTTTAATGCCAAACCCTAAAGTGGGAACTGTAACACCAAACGTAGCTGAAGCAGTGAAGAATGCAAAATCTGGTCAGGTTCGTTACCGTAACGATAAGAATGGTATTATCCATACCACTATCGGTAAAGTGAGCTTTGAAGCAGATCAAATCAAAGAAAACTTACAAGCTTTATTAGCTGCATTAACTAAAGCAAAACCAACTACAGCAAAAGGCGTTTATATCAAGAAAGTAAGCATTTCTACTACTATGGGCGCTGGTGTTGAAGTTGATCAAAGCAGTTTATAATCAGCTTTACAATGTTGTAGGTTATCTCTATAATCTACAACCTTGATTTTTTTAATCAAAAAATTCTGGTTGGTGCTTGACCTATTCAAGCCTCATCCAAGACCGCAGGGGAAAGAAATTTCTTAATTATCCTGCGTAGATGGTGTACAGATAAGAATATTTCTGCTTCTGGCACCGAAATTCGTCCCCATCTGTTAAGTTGTCAGATTGGGTTTTTTATGTCTAGGAAACTAGATAAATGTATTTCAGGAGCTAAAAGCCAATGGCATTAAATCTTCAAGATAAACAAGCAGTTGTTGCTGAAGTAAGCGAAGTTGCCAAGGGTGCGTTATCTGCTGTTGCTGCGGATTCTCGTGGTGTAACAGTAGACAAAATGACTGAATTACGTAAATCAGCTCGTGAAGCTGGCGTGTATATGCGTGTTGTACGTAATACTTTATTACGTCGTGCCGTTGAAGGTACCGCATTTGAATGCATGAAAGATACGTTTAAAGGTCCGACACTTATCGCATTCTCTAACGAACATCCAGGTGCTGCAGCACGTTTGTTCAAAGAATTTGCTAAAACAAACGATAAGTTCGAAATTAAAGGCGCAGCCTTTGAAGGTGAGTTCATCGAAGCAAAAGCTATCGATCGTTTAGCAACTCTACCAACATACGAAGAAGCAATTGCACGTTTAATGGGTACAATGAAAGAAGCTGCGGCTGGAAAACTTGTACGTACTATTGCGGCGATTCGCGATCAAAAAGAAGCTGCTTAATATTAGTAGTTTATTGGTTTAAAAATTTTACTTACTTTAGGAAACGATTGTTATGTCATTAACTAACGAACAAATCATTGAAGCAATTGCTGAAAAATCAGTAATGGAAATTGTAGAACTTATTTCTGCAATGGAAGAAAAATTTGGTGTTTCTGCAGCAGCAGCTGCAGTAGCAGTAGCAGCTGGCGGTGAAGCAGCAGCAGCTGAAGAAAAAACTGAATTTGATGTAATCTTAGCAGCAGCTGGTGCAAACAAAGTTGCAGTAATCAAAGCAGTTCGCGGTGCAACTGGTTTAGGCTTAAAAGAAGCTAAAGACTTAGTTGAATCAGCTCCAGCAACCTTAAAAGAAGGTATTGCTAAAGCAGAAGCTGAAGCTCTTAAGAAAGAGTTAGAAGAAGCTGGTGCACAAGTTGAAATTAAATAATTGATATTATTTGATTTTTAGCAAAAATGGCTGGTGATTTTATCATCAGCCATTTTGTGCCTTTCAGAAACTGAGAGAAATTACCGTTTAACACTCACAGTTTTTAAACAAATGAAGTCAATTAACGACTAAATTTAAATTATTGTTTTAATTAGTAAAACAATCCTAACGGTATCAATTTTACACTGCCACCTTGTATAATACAGCGAGAGTGTGTGGATTGTGGGTCTGAACAGCAAGCAGAGGAACCTATGGTTTACTCCTATACCGAAAAAAAACGTATTCGTAAAGACTTCGGCAAACGTCCGCAAGTTTTAAATATTCCTTATTTATTAACTATCCAATTAGACTCTTTTGAGAAGTTTATCCAGAAAGATCCTGAAGGTCAGCAAGGTTTAGAAGCTGCATTCCGTTCAGTATTTCCTATTGTGAGCAATAATGGCAATACTGAGTTGCAATATGTGGATTATAAGTTAGGTGAGCCTGTATTTGATGTAAGAGAATGCCAAATCAGAGGCACAACTTATGCAGCGCCATTACGCGTTAAACTTCGTCTTGTTAGCTATGATAAAGATGCTGCGCCAGGCACAGTTAAAGATATAAAAGAACAAGATGTATATATGGGCGAAATCCCATTAATGACCGATAATGGTACTTTTGTGATCAATGGAACTGAACGTGTAATTGTTTCTCAATTACATCGTAGTCCAGGCGTGTTCTTTGATAGTGATAAAGGTAAAACGCATTCTTCAGGTAAGATTTTATACAATGCGCGTATTATTCCTTATCGTGGTTCTTGGTTAGATTTTGAATTTGATCCAAAAGATAATCTTTTCGCGCGTATCGACCGTCGTCGTAAATTACCAGCAACCATTATTTTACGTGCTTTAGGCTACACTACAGAAGAAATTTTAAACCTTTTCTTCAATAAAATTGTATTTGAAATTAAAGATAATCAATTATTAATGACATTAGTCCCTGAAAGATTACGTGGTGAAACTGCGACTTTCGATATTGAGGCTAATGGCAAAGTTTATGTTGAGCGTGGACGTCGTATTACTGCTCGTCATATTCGTCAATTAGAAAAAGATAATATTTCACAAGTTGTTGTTCCTGCTGAATATATTGTAGGAAAAGTTGCCGCAAAAGATTATGTGAATTTAGAAACTGGCGAAGTCATTTGTCCAGCTAATGCGGAATTAAGTTTGGAAATGTTAGCCAACTTAAGTCAAGCAGGTTACACGACTATTGAAACATTATTTACTAATGATCTCGATCACGGACCATATATTTCAGAAACTTTACGTGTTGATCCGTCTTATGATCGTCTTAGTGCATTAGTTGAAATTTATCGCATGATGCGCCCAGGTGAACCACCAACAAAAGAAGCTGCAGAAGGTTTATTTGATAATTTATTCTTCTCAGCAGATCGTTATGATCTTTCTGCTGTAGGTCGCATGAAGTTTAATCGCTCATTAGATATTCCTGAAGGTGAAGGTAACGGCATCCTTAGTAAAGAAGATATCATCTTAGTAATGAAGAAATTGATTGATATCCGTAATGGTCGTGGTGAAGTTGATGATATTGACCATTTAGGTAACCGTCGTATTCGTTCAGTGGGGGAAATGGCAGAAAACCAATTCCGTATTGGTTTAGTTCGTGTTGAAAGAGCAGTAAAAGAGCGTTTATCTTTGGGTGATCTTGATTCAGTCACACCACAAGATCTAATTAATGCAAAACCAATTTCAGCAGCAGTAAAAGAGTTCTTTGGTTCATCACAATTATCCCAATTTATGGATCAAAATAACCCGTTATCAGAAGTAACTCACAAACGTCGTATTTCTGCTTTAGGTCCAGGTGGTTTAACTCGTGAGCGTGCTGGTTTCGAAGTGCGTGACGTTCATGCAACGCACTATGGTCGTGTATGTCCAATCGAAACACCTGAAGGTCCAAATATCGGTTTGATTAACTCACTTTCTGTTTATGCGCGTACTAATGATTATGGTTTCTTAGAAACACCATATCGTAAAGTGGTAAACGGTCAAGTTACTGAAGAAATCGAATATTTATCAGCGATTGAAGAAGGTAACTATGTTATCGCTCAGGCGAACTCAAACTTAGATGAGAATTTCCGTTTCACAGATACTTTCGTTACCGCACGTGGTGAGCATGGTGAATCTGGTCTATATCGTCCAGAAGATATTCACTATATGGATATTTCTACTCAACAAGTGGTTTCTGTTGCGGCAGCATTAATCCCATTCTTAGAGCACGATGATGCGAACCGTGCATTGATGGGAGCAAACATGCAACGTCAAGCCGTACCAACATTGCGTGCAGATAAACCATTAGTAGGAACAGGTATTGAGAAAGCCGTAGCGGTTGACTCAGGGGTAACGGTTGTTGCGAAACGTGGTGGTTATGTTCAATATATTGATGCTTCACGTATTGTAGTGAAAGTGAATGAAGATGAAACTATTCCAGGTGAAGCTGGTATTGATATTTACAATTTAACCAAATATACCCGTTCTAACCAAAATACTTGTATTAACCAAGTGCCTTGTGTTTCTTTAGGAGAGCCAATCGGTCGTGGTGAAGTATTAGCGGATGGTCCATCAACTGACTTAGGTGAATTAGCGTTAGGTCAAAATATGCGTGTGGCATTTATGCCATGGAATGGATATAACTTCGAAGACTCGATGTTAGTGTCTGAACGTGTTGTTCAAGAGGATCGTTTCACTACTATTCATATTCAAGAGTTATCTTGTATTGCCCGTGATACTAAGTTAGGTTCAGAAGAAATTACAGCAGATATTCCAAACGTGGGTGAAGCTGCATTAAGTAAGCTTGATGAGTCAGGTATCGTTTATATCGGTGCAGAAGTTAAGGGTGGCGATATCCTTGTAGGTAAAGTAACACCAAAAGGCGAAACACAATTAACGCCAGAAGAGAAATTATTGCGTGCGATCTTTGGTGAAAAAGCCTCTGATGTGAAAGATTCTTCTTTACGTGTACCAAACAGTGTTTCAGGTACTGTTATTGATGTTCAAGTCTTTACCCGTGATGGTGTTGAGAAAGATAAACGTGCTTTAGAAATCGAAGAAATGCAGTTAAAACAAGCGAAAAAAGATTTAACTGCGGAATTAGATATTCTTGAAGCAGGCTTATTCACTCGAGTTCGTTCTCTCTTGTTAGCAAATGGCTTTACTGAAGAGAAACTTGAAAAATTAGATCGTATGAAATGGCTTGAGCAATCTCTCGCTGATGAAGAAAAACAAGCTCAATTAGAGCAACTTTCTGAACAGTTAGATGAATTGCGTAAAGAATTTGATCGTAAGTTAGAAATTAAACGTAATAAGATTATTCAAGGCGATGATCTTGCACCAGGTGTATTAAAAGTTGTTAAAGTTTATCTTGCAGTGAAACGTCAGATTCAACCTGGGGATAAAATGGCGGGGCGCCATGGTAACAAAGGGGTTATCTCGAAGATTAATCCAGTAGAAGATATGCCTTACGATGAAAACGGTCAACCAGTTGATATCGTGTTAAACCCACTAGGGGTACCATCACGTATGAACATTGGTCAGATCCTTGAAACGCACTTAGGCTTTGCAGCAAAAGGTATTGGTGATCAAATTAATCGTATGATTAAAGAGAAACAAGAAGTTGCTAAGTTACGTGAATATATCCAAAAAGCGTATGACTTAGGAGATGCTTGTCAGAAAGTGGATCTCAGTACTTTTACTGATGAAGAAGTGATGCGTTTAGCACAAAACTTGCGTAAAGGTTTACCACTTGCTACACCAGTATTCGATGGTGCAGAAGAAAAAGAAATCAAAGGTTTGCTTGAATTAGCAGGCTTGCCAACATCAGGACAAATTACCCTTTATGATGGTCGTACTGGGGAAAAATTTGAGCGTCCAGTAACCGTTGGTTATATGTACATGTTGAAACTTAACCACTTAGTTGATGACAAGATGCACGCCCGTTCAACAGGTTCTTATAGTCTTGTTACCCAACAACCGCTTGGTGGTAAAGCTCAATTTGGTGGTCAACGTTTTGGTGAGATGGAAGTATGGGCACTAGAAGCATACGGTGCAGCATATACCTTACAAGAGATGTTGACTGTGAAATCAGATGACGTCAATGGTCGTACGAAGATGTATAAAAACATCGTTGATGGTACGCATGAGATGGATCCAAGTATGCCTGAGTCATTTAATGTATTACTTAAAGAAATTCGTTCTTTGGGTATTAACATTGATTTGGGTGATGAGGAAGCTGAATAATTCAGCCAATAAGATTAGCGCAAGTGTAGGAGTACTACACTTGCATCAAGTTTAACTCCGATGGGAGCAAATCTGTGAAAGACTTAGTTAAGTTTTTAAAAACACAATCTAAATCAAGAGAAGATTTTGATGTGATTAAAATTGGTCTAGCTTCGCCAGACATGATTCGTTCATGGTCTTACGGTGAAGTGAAGAAACCAGAAACGATCAATTATCGTACATTCAAACCTGAGCGTGATGGTCTATTCTGTGCAAGAATTTTTGGACCAGTCAAAGATTACGAATGTTTATGCGGTAAATATAAACGTTTAAAACATCGTGGTGTTATTTGTGAAAAATGCGGTGTTGAAGTTACTCAAGCTAAGGTTCGTCGTGAACGTATGGGGCATATTGAATTAGCCTCTCCTGTTGCACATATTTGGTTCTTAAAATCACTACCATCTCGTATCGGTTTATTGTTAGATATGCCATTGCGTGATATTGAACGAGTTCTTTATTTCGAATCATACATTGTGATTGAAGCAGGTATGACTGATTTAGAAAAAGGTCAATTATTGACCGAAGAACAGTTCTTAGAGGCAGAAGAACGCTGGGGTGATGAGTTTGAAGCGAAGATGGGGGCAGAAGCTATTCAGGCCTTACTTCGTGATATGGATCTTGAGCATCAATGTGAAACTTTACGTGAAGAATTACAAGAAACTAACTCAGAAACAAAACGTAAAAAAATCACTAAACGCTTAAAATTACTCGAAGCATTTATTCAATCTGGAAACAAACCAGAATGGATGGTATTGACTGTATTACCAGTTTTACCACCAGATTTACGTCCATTAGTACCACTTGATGGAGGTCGTTTTGCAACCTCAGATCTTAACGACCTTTATCGTCGTGTGATTAACCGTAACAACCGTTTAAAACGTCTTTTAGATTTAATCGCACCAGATATTATCGTGCGTAATGAAAAACGTATGTTACAAGAATCTGTGGATGCGTTATTGGATAATGGTCGTCGTGGTCGTGCAATTACTGGTTCAAATAAACGTCCATTAAAATCATTAGCGGATATGATCAAAGGTAAACAAGGTCGTTTCCGTCAAAACTTATTAGGTAAACGTGTTGACTATTCTGGTCGTTCAGTAATTACTGTAGGACCTTACTTACGCTTACATCAATGTGGTTTACCAAAGAAAATGGCATTGGAATTATTCCGTCCATTTATCTATTCAAAATTAGAAAGTCGTGGTCTTGCTTCAACCATTAAAGCAGCGAAGAAAATGGTTGAACGTGAAGATGCGATTGTGTGGGATATCTTGGCAGAAGTTATTCGTGAACATCCAATTCTGCTTAACCGTGCACCAACATTGCACCGTCTAGGTATTCAAGCATTTGAACCGATTTTGATTGAAGGTAAAGCTATTCAGTTACATCCACTCGTTTGTGCGGCATTCAACGCGGACTTCGATGGTGACCAAATGGCGGTTCACGTACCATTGACATTAGAAGCACAGTTAGAAGCACGTGCATTAATGATGTCAACTAATAACATTCTCTCACCAGCAAACGGTGATCCGATTATCGTTCCATCACAAGACGTGGTGTTAGGTCTTTACTATATGACCCGTGAAAAAGTAAACGGTAAAGGCGAAGGAATGTTATTGCAAGATCCACGTGAAGCTGAAAAAGCGTATCGTACAGGTCAAGCAGAATTACATTCTCGTGTGAAAGTGCGTATTACTGAATATGAGAAAAATGCTAATGGTGAATTTGAAGCAAAAACAACCTTAACCGATACCACTATCGGCCGTGCAATTTTATGGATGATTGCGCCAAAAGGTATGCCATTTAGCTTGTTCAACCAAACATTAGGTAAAAAAGCAATTTCTAAACTTATCAATGAAAGTTATCGCCGTCTAGGAATGAAAGACAGTGTTATTTTTGCAGACCAAATTATGTACACAGGATTTGCATATGCTGCTCGTTCAGGATCATCAGTTGGTATTGATGATATGGTGATTCCAGAGAAGAAATATGAAATTATTGCTTCTGCGGAAGAAGAAGTTGCAGAGATTCAAGAACAATTTAACTCAGGTTTAGTAACAGCAGGCGAACGTTATAACAAAGTTATCGATATTTGGGCAGCAGCAAATGAGCGTGTTGCTAAAGCGATGATGGAAAACCTTTCTACTGAAGAAGTTGTGAATAGAAATGGTGAGTTAGAAAAACAAAGTTCATTTAACAGTATCTTTATGATGGCTGATTCAGGAGCTCGTGGTTCTGCTGCTCAGATTCGTCAGCTTGCGGGTATGCGTGGTTTGATGGCTCGTCCAGATGGTTCGATCATTGAAACACCAATCACTGCTAACTTCCGTGAAGGTTTGAACGTTCTTCAATACTTTATTTCAACCCACGGTGCACGTAAAGGTTTGGCAGATACAGCATTGAAAACAGCAAACTCAGGTTATTTGACTCGTCGTTTAGTAGATGTGGCACAAGACTTAGTAGTTGTAGAGGATGACTGTGGTACTCACGAAGGCATTGTCATGACCCCATTGATTGAAGGTGGTGATGAAAAAGTTAGCTTGAGAGAGTTAGTATTAGGTCGTGTAACAGCAGAAGATGTATTTGCACCAGGTACAGAAGAAGTATTAATTCCACGTAATACATTATTAGATGAAAAATGGTGTGAAGTTATTGATAAGCACTCAGTAGATAGCATCAAAGTACGTTCAGTGGTAACTTGTGATACTGATTTCGGGGTGTGTGCGAAATGTTATGGACGTGACCTCGCTCGTGGCCACTTAATTAACCAAGGTGAAGCAATCGGGGTTATTGCGGCACAATCTATCGGTGAGCCAGGTACACAGTTAACCATGCGTACATTCCACATCGGTGGTGCAGCATCTGCAGCAGCGAAAGAATCAAGTGTACAAGTTAAGAATACAGGTACTATTCGTTTAACTAATGCGAAATTTGTTACTAACCAAGAAGGTAAACTAGTTATTACATCACGTAATACAGAATTAACTGTGATCGATACCTTTGGTCGTACGAAAGAGCACTATAAATTACCTTATGGTTCTATCTTAAATAAAGCAAATGGTGATGAAGTTACTGCGGGTGAAACTGTGGCTAACTGGGATCCACACACAATGCCAGTTGTTTCTGAAGCAAAAGGTTTTGTGAAATTTGTCGATATTATTGATGGCTTAACTGTAACTCGTCAAACCGATGAATTAACAGGTCTTTCATCAATCGTGGTACAAGATGTCGGTGAACGTGCAACGGCAGGTAAAGATCTTCGTCCAGCATTAAAACTTGTTGATGCGAATGGTAATGACATCTTAATTCCAGGTACAGAAGTTCCAGCACAATACTTCTTACCAGGTAAAGCAATCGTAACGTTAGATGATAATGCTGAAGTAAATATCGGGGATTCATTAGCTCGTATTCCACAAGAATCTTCAGGTACTAAAGATATTACTGGTGGTTTACCACGAGTTGCAGACTTATTTGAAGCACGTAAACCAAAAGAACCTGCGATCTTAGCAGAAGTTTCTGGTATCGTTTCATTCGGTAAAGAAACAAAAGGTAAACGTCGTCTAGTGATTACGCCAAGCGAAGGCGAAGCATACGAAGAGATGATTCCTAAATGGCGTCAACTTAACGTATTTGAGGGTGAAATGGTACAACGTGGCGATATTATTTCTGATGGTCCAGAATCACCACATGATATTCTTCGCTTACGTGGTGTGCGTGCAGTAACAGAGTATATCGTAAATGAAGTACAAGATGTTTACCGCTTACAAGGGGTAAAAATCAACGATAAACATATTGAAGTGATTGTACGTCAGATGTTGCGTAAATGTATCATTACTAATGCATACGATTCAGAGTTCCTTGAAGGTGAACAAGTAGAAGTGGCTCGTGTGAAAGTAGTGAATCGCAAACGTGCTGCGGAAGGTAAGCCATTAGTTGAATTTGAACGTGAATTACTAGGTATTACTAAAGCATCATTAGCGACAGAATCATTTATTTCAGCAGCGTCATTCCAAGAAACTACTCGTGTACTTACTGAAGCAGCAGTAGCAGGTAAACGTGATGAGTTACGTGGCTTGAAAGAAAATGTCATCGTTGGTCGCTTGATTCCTGCAGGTACAGGTTTTGCTTATCACCAAAGCAGAGCGAAAAAACGTCATGCTGCAATGAATAATGTGGCTGCCGTAGAAGAGTCTGTGGTAAGTGCTGAAGAGGCAGTGGCAAATTTAGCTGAAATGTTAAATATGAGCGAAGCTGAATAATACGTTATCACTTAGAATTAAAAATACCGAATCATCTGATTCGGTATTTTTTTATCTGTTATTGATTAATTAAACGATAAATTTCAGGATCTTTACGATCTAGATAATGGAATGATTGGATACGACGAATGGTACGAGAACGTCCACGGATCAATAAGGTTTCAGTGGTGGCAATATCGCCTTTACGATGAACACCTTTAAGTAAATCACCATGTGTAATACCAGTTGCAGAGAACACAAGATTATCATCACGAACAAGTTGATCGAGCGATAAAACTTGATTGATTTCGACCCCCATTTCTTGGCAGCGACGGCGTTCGCTTTCAGCAAATTTACGATTTTCCTCACTATCGCCTTTTACCACTTCTCTCGTAAGTAAGCGGGCTTGCATTTCTCCACCTAAGGCACGAATACCTGCTGCGGCGACAACACCCTCTGGAGCACCACCAATGCAGTACATCATATCAACGCCTGTATCAGGTAAACAACAAAGTAAAGCTGCTGCAACATCACCATCTGGAATTGCTAATACTTTCACGCCCAGTTGTTGCATTTTATAGATGACATTTTTATGACGAGGTTTATCTAGAGTAACTACGGTGAGCTGTGATAATAGTTTCCCCATTTTAGAGGCAACGCGACGTAGATTTTGCTCCAATGGTAAATTGAGATCCACCATCCCTTTTACTTCAGGACCAACTACAAGTTTTTCCATATACATATCTGGTGCCCGTAAAAATGTATTTGGGCCGCCAGCGGCGAGTACTGCAATTGCATTAGCTTGCCCCATTGCAACCATACGCGTTCCTTCGATAGGATCAACGGCAATCGCAATAGGTTCTTCAGTAGTGCCTTTACCTAATTTTTCTCCGATATATAACATTGGTGCTTCATCAATTTCACCTTCACCAATAACAATTTCACCATTCATTTCAATTTGATTTAGCATGGTACGCATTGCTTTGACAGCAGCAGCATCTGCAGCATTTTTATCGCCACGCCCTAACCAAGAGAATCCTGCTAAAGCGGCAGCTTCGGTAACTCGAGAAAATTCAATAGCTAATGCTCGTTTCATAATATTTCCTTACCCTAATGGATGACCAAAAAACGCTTAATTCTAGCATTTGGCAAACGATTGCTTAACTAATTTATTGAAGAATTTTTTAATTTAGATGAAATGGAATCTTATCTAGGATAGAATGTTACCCATCCTGATGTATTGGACAACTAATGAGGAAGAATAACAATGTCTTTAGAAATTTTAGATCAACTTGAAGCAAAAATTAAACAAGCGGTAGAAACTATCCAACTTCTTCAACTTGAAATTGAAGAGTTAAAAGAGCAAAAAGCAAATGCAGAACAAGCAAATCAAGCTCTTCAAGCAGAAAAATCTCAACTTAATGCAGAAAATGCACAATTAAAAGAAGAACAACAACGCTGGCAAGAGCGTTTACGTTCATTAATTGGACAAATTGAGAACGTTTAATTTTTTTGTGTAGTATTAAAAACCCACTTTTATCGTGTTGATTTTAATGGTAAAAGTGGGTTTATTTTTGGGGCAAGCGTGATTAACAGATTACGCTTCTACAGTAACAGATTGAATAATGACATCATCGACAGGAACATCATCGTGATATCCTTTACGAGTTGTTTTTACACCACGAATTTTATCAACAACGTCCATACCTTCAACCACTTCACCAAATACGGCATAACCCCATTCTTGTACCACTTCACGACCAAACATCTCTTTCGCACGATAATCTAAGAATGTGTTGTCTGCCACATTAATAAAAAATTGTGCAGAAGCTGAATGTGGATCTGAAGTGCGAGCCATAGAAATTGTGCCACGTTTATTGCTTAAACGATTATTGGCTTCATTACGAATTGGGGCTTTAGTTGCTTTTTCTTTCATACCAACTTCCATACCGCCACCTTGGATCATAAAGCCGTCAATAACACGATGGAAAATAGTATTGTTATAGAAGCCTTCTTTGCAGTAATTTAAAAAGTTTTCTGCTGTAATTGGGGCTTTTTCAAAATTTAATGCGATTTTAATATCGCCAAAATTAGTATGTAGTATTATCATTAGCTCTTTCCTTAAATAGCGTTGTAAAAACGGCGTTATTATTCCACAAAATGCAAAAGTGGTCTATTTTTGTGAAATCGAATGACAAACGTTCATTATTTGTAAAAGGTCAGTAATATGTTAAAGGTTTTCAATACATTAAAACGAGAGAAAGAAATTTTTACCCCAATTCACCCAAACCAAGTCGGAATGTATGTTTGTGGTGTAACTGTTTATGATCTTTGTCATATTGGTCATGGTAGAACCTTTGTGAGTTTTGATGTGATTGCACGTTATCTACGTTATTTAGGTTACCAATTAACCTATGTGCGTAATATTACTGATGTTGACGATAAAATTATTAAACGTGCTTTAGAAAATCACGAAACTTGTGAACAATTAGTCGATCGGATGGTGCAAGAGATGTATCAAGATTTTGATGCATTAAATATTTTACGTCCTGATTTTGAGCCTCGTGCAACCCACCATATTGCTGAAATTATTGCATTAGTACAAAAGCTGATTAATAACGGCCATGCTTATATTGCTGAGAATGGTGATGTGATGTTTGATGTCAATTCGTTTGCAGATTATGGCAAATTATCTCGTCAAGATCTGAGCCAATTACAGGCGGGAGCAAGGGTTGAGATTAATGAAATTAAGAAAAGCCCAATGGATTTTGTCTTGTGGAAAATGTCGAAAGCGAATGAACCAAGTTGGGAATCGCCGTGGGGAGCAGGGCGTCCAGGTTGGCATATTGAATGTTCGGCAATGAATTGTAAGCAATTAGGCGAGCATTTTGATATTCACGGTGGTGGTTCAGATTTAATGTTCCCACATCACGAAAATGAAATCGCCCAATCTTGCTGTGCGCATGGTGGTGAATACGTTAATTACTGGCTGCATTCAGGAATGATTATGGTTGATAAAGAGAAAATGTCGAAATCGTTAGGCAATTTCTTTACCATTCGTGATGTATTACAGCACTATGATGCAGAGAGTGTGCGTTATTTCCTATTAACGGCACATTATCGTAGTCAACTGAATTATAGTGAAGAAAACCTCAAATTAGCGCATTCGGCATTAGAGCGTTTATATACTGCCTTGCGTGGTACAGATGAAAATGCTACGCCTGCAGGTGGTGAAGCATTTATTGATGCTTTTAAAACTGCAATGGATGATGATTTTAATACTCCAGGTGCATTGTCTGTGCTATTCGATATGGCACGCGAATTAAATAAATTAAAAGCGGAAAATGATCCGCAAGCCAATGCCTTTGCTGCGAGAATGCGTGAATTAGCTGGCGTATTAGGTTTGCTATACCAAGATCCAGAAACTTTCTTACAAGCTGGCTTAGATGATGACGAAACAGCGATTATCGAAGCGTTAATTCAACAACGTAATCAAGCACGAGCGAATAAAGATTGGGCTACTGCAGATGCTGCACGCAACAAGCTAAATGAGATGGGTGTTGTGATTGAAGATGGGGCAAATGGTACCACTTGGCGGAAAGGGTAATTTGAAATGATCAAAAATGGTTACCTATAATTGGTAACCATTTGAAATCCAATATTATTAATTTATAAATCCTCTTCTTTTTGGTTGGTAATAGTTACGTTCTATACGTTTTAAAGCTTCTTTGGCATAGCTATTTCCTTGTTTTGCACTTAATTCATAATAGTATTTAGCTTGTTGATAGTCTTGTCTAACACCAACTCCATGTTCATATAGAAGTCCTAAGTTCAATTGAGCATCGCTATTTCCTTGTTTTGCACTTAATTCATAATAGTATTTAGCTTGTTGAAAGTCTTGTCTAACACCATTTCCTAAAGCATATAGAGTTCCTAAGCGCCATTGGGCCTCGCTATTTCCTTGTTTTGCACTTAATTCATAATAGTATTTAGCTTGTTGATAGTCTTGTCTAACACCATCTCCTA
>NZ_JBHLWA010000017.1:0-47047 GCF_042433085.1 Gallibacterium melopsittaci | reverse complement strand
GTGGTCGTACAGTAGGTGCTGGCGTGGTAGCAAGCATTATCAAGTAATTGATAAGAAACTGAAAAGAGAAAAGGACCCGTCTATTTAGGCGGGTCTTATTTTTATTGTCGAAAAAATTTATTATTGATGATGAGTAATCATAGTAATGATTTTTTAGTAGTTAATACTTCTTTCATCCTAATGTTTTACTTTAATTCCAATGAAGCTTAATTCACAACAACAACAAGCAGTTACAACAATTGATTCACCGTGTTTAGTATTAGCAGGAGCTGGTTCAGGAAAAACACGTGTGATTATTAATAAAATTGCTTATCTCATTGAGCAATGTGGTTATTCACCAAAACATATTGCGGCAGTGACTTTTACTAACAAAGCCGCTCGAGAAATGCGAGAACGTGTTGCTCATTCTATTGGTAGTCAAAAGAGTAAAGGTTTAATCGTTTCAACATTTCACACATTAGGTTTTGATTTAATTAAACGTGAACATAGGGCATTGGGACTTAAAGCTAGTATTACATTATTTGATGAACATGATCAGAAAGCGTTATTAAATGAATTAACAGAAACGATTTTTTTAGGCGATAAGGAAAAGATTAATCAGTTAATTAATTATATTTCGATGTGTAAGAATGATCTTATTTTGCCTAAACAAGCGTTGCAGTTAGTAAAAACACCATTAGAGCGTACTTTTGCAGAATGTTATCAATTATATACAGAACAAATGCACGCCTACAATGCATTGGATTTTGATGATTTAATTATGTTGCCAACACTTTTGTTGCGTCATAATCAAGAAATATGTGAGAAATGGCAGAAAAGAATTGATTATTTGCTTGTTGATGAATATCAGGATACCAATACTAGCCAATATGAATTAATAAAGTTATTAGTTGGACAACGAGGAAGATTAACCGTAGTTGGGGACGATGATCAATCTATTTATTCTTGGCGAGGCGCAAAACCAGAAAATATTAGTCGTTTACGAGATGATTTCCCTAATTTGTCGGTAATTAAGCTGGAACAAAATTATCGTTCAACGCAACGAATTTTACATTGTGCCAATATTTTAATTGATAATAATGATCATGTTTTTGAGAAAAAATTATTTTCGCAATTAGGACAAGGTGAACCGCTGCAGGTTATTGAAGCAAAGAATGAAGAGCATGAAGCTGAACGAATTGTTGCAGAATTAATTACACATCGTTTTTTGCGTAAAACGGCTTATCGTGATTATGCAATTTTATATCGAGGTAATCATCAATCTCGATTGTTAGAAAAAGTATTAATGCAAAATCGTATTCCGTATAAGATTTCAGGTGGAACATCACTTTTTTCACGGATGGAAATTAAGGATGTGATGGCTTATTTACGCTTGTTAGTTAATCAGGATGATGATTCTGCTTTTATTCGTATTGTGAATACACCGAGACGTGAGATAGGAACTGCTACATTAGAGAAATTGGGAACATTAGCCAAAGAGAAACACTGTTCTTTATTTGAAGCGATTTTTGATTTTGAATTGTTACAACGAATTACACCTAAGGCATATACTGCATTGCAGACATTTGCAGATTGGATTGTGAAACTATCTGATCAAGTAGAGCATAGTGATCCCCAACAAGCAATCCGAGAAATGTTTGTACATTTGCAGTATGAAACTTATTTATATGAGCAAGCAAATAATCCTAAAGCAGCAGAAATTCAGAGCAAAAATGTCGCAATGTTATTGCAATGGGTTCATGATATGTTAGAGGGAGATGAATTTAATCCACCAATGACATTAGCCCAAGTTGTATTGCGCTTAACGTTGCGTGATATGTTAGAGCGTAATGAAAATGAAGAAAGTGGTGATGAAGTACAACTAATGACATTGCATGCATCTAAAGGATTAGAGTTTCCTTATGTCTATTTAATTGGAATGGAAGAAGGAATTTTACCGCATCAAAATTCAATTGATGATGACAATATCGAAGAAGAACGCCGTCTGGCTTATGTTGGTATTACTCGAGCACAAAAAGAATTAACTTTTTCTCGTTGCAAAACACGCCGCCAAATGGGGGAAATAATTCATACTGAACCAAGTCGTTTTTTATTAGAGTTACCGCAAGATGATTTATTGTGGGAAAAAGATAAAGTCCCATTAACTGAACAGCAAAAACAACAACAGCGACAAGCTGGCTTTGCGAATTTAAAGGCATTATTAATGGATAAGTAAAAAGAGAATACGAGAGAATATAAGGTTAGATTGGTTATAAAGTAGATATTTTGATGATAATCCATTCAATCAAACTCAAAAACTGTTTTTTTCATAAAAAAGCGTTGACTTATTCTCTAAAATCCATATTATAGCGTCTCAACCGAACGAGGTGAGATGGCCGAGAGGCTGAAGGCACACCCCTGCTAAGGGTGCATAGGGCTTAAAACTCTATCGAGGGTTCGAATCCCTCTCTCACCGCCATTTATTCGACGCATCCGTAGCTCAGCTGGATAGAGTACTCGGCTACGAACCGAGCGGCCAGAGGTTCGAATCCTCTCGGATGCGCCATTTACTTATTACTCTAGAGTAAATTATCGAATAGATGTAAGGTTGGTTAAAAATCCTTTTTTCAGCGCATCCGTAGCTCAGCTGGATAGAGTACTCGGCTACGAACCGAGCGGTCAGAGGTTCGAATCCTCTCGGATGCGCCATTTCAAATCAATTACTTCTTTTTCTCCCTATTTAAGTTTTAATAATTTGCCATTTGCCATTTGCCATTTGCCATTTGCCATTTGCCATTTGCCATTTGCCATTTGCCATTTGCCATTTGCCATTTATTATTTTTTTACTAATTGTTATTGACATTAATTCTTATTTGCCATAACTTACTCAACCGATATGAGATTTATTTTTATTTATATTCTGATATGGGGTAATCTATGCTTAACTTTAAAAAGGTTGCGTTAGCAACAATCATTTCATCTACTGTTCTTTTTTCTAATACTCTCCTTGCTGCACCAGTTGATTTATCTAAAGAAACTAAACAATATCAAGAATTTGTTGTTGAACAAATTGATGAGCTTGTTAAAGGGACAACTCAATTTGTCGCAGATTTAAAAGCTGGAAAATTAGCAGAGGCAAAAAAAGCATATCCATTAATCAGAATGTATTATGAACGTTCAGAACCTATAGCTGAAAGTTTTGGTGATTTAGATCCTCGTATTGATGCGCGCGAAGCGGATTTAGAGAAAGATCAAATTTGGACAGGTTTCCATAAAATCGAAAAAATCTTATGGACAGAAAATACCACTAAAGGCACGGAAGAGATTGCCGATCAGTTACTTAATGATGTGAAAGAATTACGTGCTAAAGTACCAACCGTAGAGGTTACCGGTGATTTAATGGTACAAGGTGCGGTAGATTTATTAAATGAAGTTTCTACTAGTAAAATTACAGGTGAAGAAGAGATTTTCTCGCGTACAGACCTTTATGACTTTAAAGCCAATGTGGAAGGTGCAGAAAAAATTTATCAAATCCTGAAGCCAAGATTGGAAAAGAAAGATGCTAAGTTAGTGAAAGAGTTAGATAAGCAATTTGCTAATGTGAATAGCTTATTAGATAAATACAAAGTAGGACAACACGACTACAAAGCTTATACAGAACTTTCAAAAGAAGATACTCGTATTTTAGGTGAAGCGGTAAATAAATTAGGTGAACCACTTGCACAAATGGGTATTATCCTAGATGAAGCAAACTAATTTTAATCATCACTAATTATTAACCACTGTTTTTCGGAACAGTGGTTTTTCCGTTTTGGGGGATATATAAAAATGAAACATATTGAAGAAAAACATACTATGAATAATGCACGACGTCAATTTTTAAAAAAATCAGGACTAATGATTGGAAGTGGAGTTGCAGGCTTAAGTCTAACGGTACAAGCAACATCAGAAGTAAATAAAGTAGGAGATAAGCATTGTCTATCTGATGTGCAATATCCATTTTATGGTGAACATCAACAAGGCATTCTTACACCACAACAAACTTATGTTTATTTCTTAGTTTTAGATTTAGCAACGCATAATTTAACTGAAGTGAGAGAAATGTTTAAAACGTGGACGGCATATTCTGCACGTTTAACACAAGGTAAAAATGTTCAAGATTATTCTAAAAATCATTTTGTTCCACCAACCGATACAGGCGAAGCAGATGATCTATCCGCATATGGTTTGACCTTAACGTTTGGTATTTCACCAACATTCTTACAAAAATTAGGGCTACAAGATAAAACACCAAAAGAATTTACTGACTTACCATTATTCCCACGTGATCAATTAAAAGCAGAATTTACGGGTGGTGATATTTGTATTCAAGCGTGTGCCAATGATGCACAAGTTGCGTTTCATGCGGTGCGTCAATTAGTTCGAGTAGCACGCTCCAATATCACGATGAAATGGAGTCAATCAGGCTTTATTTCTGCGGATAAACCAACAGATACACCAAGAAATCTATTTGGTTTCAAAGATGGGACAGCTAATGCTAATACACTAACAGATACAGCAAAACATGTCTGGATCGATCAGCCAACGTGGTTAAAAGGCGGTAGTTATTTGATTGTGCGTAAAATTGTGATGCATTTAGAGACGTGGGATCGCACCAGTTATAAAGAGCAAGAACGTACATTTGGTCGCCATCGAGATACAGGTGCACCGATTGGGGAAAAAGAGGAGTTTGCCCCATTAGATTTAGCGAAGAAAAATCATCATGGCAAACCAATGATTCCAGAAGATTCACATTCGGTGTTAGCACATAAAACAGGAAAACAGATCTTGCGTCGTGCATATTCTTATTCCGATGGTATCAACCCTCGCACAGGACAATTTGACAGTGGGTTACTGTTTATTTGTTACCAAAAAGATCCAGAACAGTTTATTACGATTCAAAATGCGTTAGGCAATGTAGATCGTTTAAATGAATATATTACCCATATTGGGAGTGGATTATTTGCCTGTTTCCCAGGTGTGAAAGAAGGTGAATTTATCGGTCAAGCATTATTAGGAGCATAAGATGAGAAAGCAGTTTTTCTCGGCTTATAAACTAGGATTACAAGGATTAATCTGCTGCTTTCTGCTATTTGTTATGGCGGCAATGGCAGACACCAAATTTAATTTAAGTCCACTGTTTATTCAGCTTTCTGATGCGATGAGTGCAGTGAAGGAGAGTAATCCTGAACAAGCGAAACAAGATATTGAGCAAATTAAACAGCAATTTTTGGCTATTCCTGAACATACCTCACCAGCAGGACAAGTGGTTTTAGAAAAACTAACTGATGCACTGGAAACGACAAAAATAGAACAGCTTAATGCACTGTCTTCGGCGATGTTAGCGTTTGATAAGGAACAACATCCATTAGATGTGAACGAACAAAAGCAACGTTTTAAAAAGCGCATTGTGCCAGCGTTCACACATTGGCAAACAATCGTTGCGGAAAATAAAGCACAACCAGATATTACGATACTAAAACAGCAATATCGTTTATTTAATGGTATTTGGACGAAGAATGAACGTTTAGTGCGTGATGTGGATATGAGCTATTACGGCAAAATTGAAACATCATTAGCATTATTGCGGGTAGCGATTGAAACTGAACCCTTAGATTATCAACGTGTAGAACAACATACGCAAAAAATTGCTGATCAATTTACTGATTTTCTTTCAGGAAAAACAACAGAAGCAGTGACGAGCAATTATCAATTAAGTGATGGTATAACGCTTTTACAAGAGGGATTACAGGCTTTCCAACAGCAAGATAATGCAACTGCTCAAACAAAACTTACGACCTTTATTGAAATCTGGCCAAGTATTGAAGGAGAAGTGAGTACCAGAAATGGTTCACTTTATACCCGAGTTGAAAGTGAAATTCCTGTAATTTTAGCGAAAGGACAAGAAGTTAAGTATCAAGCTAATTTGCAGCAAATTATCGATCAATTAGCACTGATTAATCCAGCAGCAAGCTATACGGCATTAGATGCGATGCTGATTTTATTGCGTGAGGGACTAGAGGCATTATTGGTCGTGATGGCATTAGTGAGTGCATTACGGGTAGCGAATCGCCCTCAAGGTTATAAGTGGGTGAGTGGTGGCGTCGTAGCAGGATTGCTCCTCAGTTTAGTAGCAGCTTTTGCTTTACAGCGTTTATTCCCAACAACCAGTTCAGGAACGAATCGAGAAATTATTGAGGGTGGCGTAGGGATTGTTGCTGTACTTATGATCTTAACCATAGGTGCTTGGTTACACAGTAAATCTTCCTTAAAAGCGTGGCAGGCTTATATTAAAAAACATATGAGTAAAGCCTTAACCACAGGCAGTTTTATCTCTTTGTTTGCGTTAAGTTTCTTGTCTGTTTTTCGTGAGGGAGCGGAAACAATCCTATTTTATGTCGGAATTTTGCCAAATATTAGTACCGAATCTTTTGCCTTAGGAGTGGGAATTGCCGTTGTTATTTTGGCCATTTTAGCGGTAATTATTTTAAAAACTTCGGTGAAATTACCTGTGCCGACGATGTTTAAGATTTTAACTGTCGTGTTATACGTTTTAGGCTTTAAGATTCTTGGTGTCAGTGTTCATGCCCTACAATTAACTAAGATCTTGCCAACCACGATTCTTGATGGCTTGCCAAATGTAGAGTGGTTAGGTTTTTATGCAACGTTAGAAACGGTCATTGCTCAATTTGTTTATATTGGGGTAATTTTATTGTTGCAGAGATGGTTACAGCATCGACACGAGGTGATAACAGCATAAACATAATATATAAGGGAGCTTTGTTAGCTCCCTTTGCTTTAGGTCATTCACATATTCGTTTACAATGTTGCGTGTTGCTCTAAAGGTAAGGAAAAATTATGTTTACGGTCTATTACGCAAATCAGTTGGAATATCAAAAACAGTTATTAATTCATTTATTAGAAGTACAACCATTACCCGATCCTTTTGCTAGCAACATTATTTTAGTCCAAAGCCCAGGCATGGCACAGTGGCTACAAATTCAATTAGCCGACCATTTTGGCATTGCGGCAAATTTTTCCTTTCCAATGCCATCAAGTTTTATTTGGTCATTGTATAAAGAGAGTATTCCGACTGTAGGTGAACAAAATTTATTTAGCAAAGAGGCGTTAGTTTGGCGCTTAATGCGTATTTTACCCACTTTATTAGATTTGCCTGCCTTTAAAAGTTTGCGTGATTACTTAAGCGATAATTTTTCTCAATTAAAACTGTTTCAATTAGCGGAAAAAATAGCCGATCTGTTTGACCAATATTTAGTATATCGACCTGATTGGATCAACCAATGGGAAGCAGGCGAAGCTACGCCATTACAGCAAAAAATAGTCGAACAAATTGCAGTTCGCTATCAACCAATTTTATCCACCATTATGCAAGATTTAGCTTGGCAAGCGATTTTATGGCAGAAATTGGTAGAAGATATTGAGCAGAGTAGTGAGAGTGAAATGGTTTGGCACCGTGCAAATTTATATCAAACCTATTTGCAGCAGTTGTCAGAAGGGTTTCGCCCGAAACATTTACCAAAACGTATTTGTGTTTTTGGTATTTCAGCGCTTCCTCCAATGTTCTTAACGTTATTGAAAGCATTAAGCGACTATACCGATATTCATCTCTTTTTTAATAGCCCTAGTCGTTATTATTGGGGAGATATTATTGATCATCGTTATATAGAAAAGTTAAAAATCAAACAATTAAAGCAAGCCGATATAGAACAAAAGATAATAAAAACAATCTATGATGAATCACTGACGATTGGGCATCCCTTATTATCTGCTTGGGGAAAACTTGGTCGAGATTTTTTATATTCATTAACTCAGTTAGAACCACAAGAAGTGGAACTCTATCTTGCACCTGAGGGCAATGGATTGTTGCAACAATTACAACGAGAAATTTTAGAATTAAATTATACAGATTCAAATTCTCTACATTATCAACTAGGCGATAACTCCTTAAGTTTTCATGCTTGTCATAGCCCAATGCGTGAAGTAGAAGTTTTGCATGATAATTTATTAGCCATGTTTGCGGAAGATCCGAATTTAACACCAAAGGATGTCGTGGTGATGGTGGCGGATATTGATCGTTATACACCCTATATCCAAGCTGTCTTTTCTCAATATCACCAAACCGATAAACGCCATATTCCGTTTGCAATTTCTGACCGTAAAATCACCGAAAGTGATGTAGTTATTGCCACCTTTTTGCAGTTTTTTACCTTAAAAGAGTCGTTATTTTCTGTGGAAAATGTGTTGTCATTATTGGATGTAGAATGTATTCGTCAACGTTTTTCATTGGAAATAGAAGAGCTAGACACGCTGCGGGAATGGGTAGCACAAGCTGGAGTGCGTTATGGTTTAGTTAAATATGATGGAGAAGTTCCTAACTATAATGCATGGCAAAATGGCATTGAACGCTTGTTATTAGGTTATGCGTTAAAAAATGAAGCTGGCGTATGGCAGGATACTGTTGGGTTTGATTATAGTAATGGCTTACGTGCAAAGATAGCAGGTAAATTAGCGAATTTTATTGAGGCTTTAGAAACGTGGTATCAACAGTTACATCAAACATTATCGATTGAACAATGGCGAACTGTTATTTTGTTATGTATTGAAACATTCTTTGCAACAGCAGAGAATCGAGTTGTGGCATTGCTAAAACAAACGGTTCATCAGATATTAGATTCTGCATTACAAAGTGGCTATCAAGATCTGTTAGATGCGGACATCATTAGTGAGTTGCTCAAAACAAAATTAAATGAACAAGAAAATAGTGTGCATTTTTTGATGGGACAACTCAATTTCTGCACGTTACTACCAATGCGAGCAATCCCTTTCAAAGTTATCTGTTTGTTAGGGATGAACGAGGGCGATTTTCCTCGCCAGCTATCGAGTAACAGTTTTGATGTGATGCAGTATCAACCACAAAAAGGTGATCGTGTTCGGCGGGAAGATGATAGTTATCTCTTTCTTGAAGCATTATTATCGGCAAGAGAGAAACTTTATATCAGCTATGTAGGCTATTCCGTAATAGATAATACTGCTTATGAACCATCGGTATTGGTGGGGCAACTATTAGATTACTTACAACAGCATCTGGGACAACCAGAAGATCTAGAGCAACTAAAATTTTCTTATCCAGCGACTATTTTTAGTGCTAATAACTTTACTACACCACACTTTTCATATGCACAAGAATGGGCAGAAGTGGCAAAAGCACAAAATTCTCTAAAACAGCAGACATCTTTTATTGCTCCATTACATAATCAGATAACAAATGAATCAATAAAAACGATTGAGTTAGAACAGTTAATCCAGTTTGTTATTGATCCACAAAGGTACTTCTTTGAAAAAAGATTAGGTGTTTATCTTAATCAATCGTATGAAAATTTAGCTGAAAGTGAAAATTTTTCGTTGGATCAATTATCTCAATATCGTTTAAAGGAACGTTTATTGCAGCAGGATTTAACTCAATGGAATGGTGAATTTGAAAAAGCAAAACGAGAGGGAATGTTACCAAGAGGTGGATTTACTTTCTTACAACAAGATGAATTAGAACAGAGCTGTTCTGTATTATGGCAATCCATTGAGAAATATCGTGCTATCCCAGCAACTTCCTATAAAATTGAGCATTTTTTTACGTTTGCACAACAAAAAATAGTATTACAAGGGCAGATTGACCAACTTTACCAACAACAATATGTTGCTTGGCGAGTTGGGAAAATTAGATCAAAAGAACAGATTCGTATATGGATTTACCACTTATTGTTATCAATGGAAGGAACAATATCCCCTTCGCTTTATTTTGGATTAGAGAATGGTGAAGTGAGTTCATTTGTATTAACGCCAGTATCTCCAGAGCAAGCATCAGAACAATTACAGATTTATATCCGAGATTATCTTGCAGCCGAGCAACAAATTTGTTTAGTTCCAACATATGATTTAGCAACACTGCAAAAATTGTTCAGTGAAGAGAATTATCAGATTGAAACCCTGCTTGAGGAATTGGCTAAAGTTGATCAATACAATCAACGTCCATATTGGGAACGACTATTAGTACAAACTTCTGAGTTAGATTATGTCGCGATTAAAGCACAGTTTGAATGTTGGTTTAATCAATTATTTGCTCATATTGATGCAGAATAAGAGGATAAGAAAGCCCTATGGAGAACATAGGGCTTTAGCTAGTTAGTTAAGAGGGTATTAACCCACTACCACGATACGTTTCATATCTTTCATATAGCCACGAAGTTTTTGACCCACTTTTTCAATTGGGTGGTTACGAATGGCATCATTAATATCACGTAAGGTAATGTTATCAATTTCCACAGTAGGAGCAGCTTCGCCTAAATCACCTTTTTGTAATTGTGGTACAAGTTTTTCACGCATAATTGGTGTTGCCACATTAGCAAAGAGATAGTTTCCGTACTCAGCGGTATCTGAAATCACCACATTCATTTCGTATAAACGTTTACGAGCGATAGTATTGGCGATTAACGGTAATTCATGGAGTGATTCATAATAAGCAGATTCTTCAATAATACCGCTGGAAACCATAGTATCAAATGCAAGTTCTACCCCTGCTTTCACCATAGCAATCATTAACACGCCATTATCAAAGTATTCTTGTTCTTTGATTTTGCCTTCATATTTAGGCGCATTTTCAAAGGCAGTTTTACCTGTTTCTTCACGCCAAGTCAGTAAGTTTTTATCACCGTTTGCCCAGTCGGCCATCATAGTTGCAGAGAATTCACCACTAATAATATCATCCATATGTTTTTGGAATAGTGTAGTTAACATGCCTTTGATCTGTTCAGAAAGTTCAAATGCACGTAATTTTGCACTATTAGAAAGGCGATCCATCATGAGAGTGATACCACCTAATTTCAATGCTTCAGTGATCGTTTCCCAACCGTATTGCACTAATTGTGCGGCATACGCAGGATCTTTTCCATCAGCAACCAATTTGTCATAACAAATTAATGAACCTGCTTGTAACATTCCACATAGGATAGTTTGTTCACCCATTAAATCGGATTTCACTTCAGCCACAAATGAAGATTCAAGTACACCAGCACGATGACCACCAGTCGCTGCAGCCCAGGCTTTAGCGATTGCCATACCTTCACCTTTTGGATCGTTTTCAGGGTGAACAGCGATTAATGTTGGTACCCCAAAGCCACGTTTATATTCTTCACGCACTTCGGTACCTGGACATTTTGGTGCCACCATAACGACGGTAATATCTGGACGAATTTGTTCGCCTACTTCGACAATGTTTAAACCATGTGAATAACCTAATGCAGCACCTTGTTTCATTAATGGCATGACTGCTTTTACAACGCTGCTGTGTTGTTTATCTGGAGTAAGGTTAATCACTAAATCTGCTTGTGGAATGAGATCTTCATAGCTACCTACGACAAAACCATTTTCTGAAGCACGTTGGAAAGAGGCTCGTTTTTCTGCAATCGCTTCTTTACGCAATGCGTAACTGACATCTAAGCCAGAATCACGCATATTTAACCCTTGGTTTAAACCTTGTGCCCCACAACCTACAATCACCACTTTTTTGCCTTTTAAAAAGTTTGCTTCATCTGCAAATTCGCTGCGATCCATAAAACGGCAACGACCTAATTGATCTAATTTTTGACGTAAGTTTAAGGTATTGAAATAGTTAGCCATAAATACTCCTATGAGTTGTTATCAATGAATTGTGTTTACTAAATTGTGATAATGTGAGTATAAGACTTTTTTTTATTGCGTAAATTGATATTATTGAAATTCATACTTGCATAATATGCAATATTTTTAACAAATTCTCTTTTTGGCAGGTAATAATGGATTTCCAACAACTAAAATTATTTTTACACCTTTGTGAAAGTAAAAATTTTGCGAGAACAGCGGCATTAAATCATCTTAGTCCTTCCACGCTTTCTCGTCAGATTCAACGACTAGAAGAAGAAATGGAAACCATATTATTTTGGCGAGATAACCGTTCAGTTGAATTAACCCCGGCAGGGGAACAATTTTATCAGTTTGCTGAGAAAACATTACAGGAATGGCGGTTGTTACAGCAACAATTACAACCTAATACCATGGATTTAGTTGGGGAGATTCGTCTGTTTTGTTCGGTAACAGCAAGTTATAGCCATTTACCAGAGATTTTAGCCACATTTAGACAGAAATATCCAAAAGTAGAAATTCAACTAAAAACAGGCGATCCCGCATTAGCCGTACAACAAGTACAAAGTCGGCAAGTGGATCTTGCGATTGCAGGTGAACCTGAACAATTACCAGAAAATGTCATTTTTCATCAGATTGATAGCTTGCCATTCTCATTAATTGCACCAAAAGTGGCGTGTGTTGCCAACCAGTTATTACAGCAACAACCGATTAATTGGCAAGAGATCCCGTTTATCGTCCCAGTGGAAGGTCCTGCTCGCCAAAAAATTGGGCAATGGTTTGCTCAAAAAGGCATTAAGCACCCTAAAATTTATGCCACGGTAGCAGGACATGAAGGCATTGTACCGATGGTAGCAATGGGTTTTGGATTAGCCTTATTGCCAGATGTTGTGATTGCACATAATCCTATGAATACACAAATTACCTATTTAAATATCCAACCTAGTATAGATTCCTTATCTTTAGGTGTTTGTGTTCATCAAAAGAATTTACATAATCCAATAGTGAATGCATTTTGGCAGAGTTTGGTACGATAAAGGTATCTAGTTACTTTCATACAAGAAGTGGACTTTCGATATGTATTCACAATCCTAACTATTGGTACATTTATCTTCTCTATCCCTTTTATACAGGGCAATGTTTTTCAACATATATGGATATCATTACCCTCGTGAGGGTGATGTAGTCTTAATCCCTTTTATACAGGGCAATGTTTTTCAACAACAATTTAAAGTCATAGAAGCCTTATTAAAAAAGGTCTTAATCCCTTTTATACAGGGCAATGTTTTTCAACGAACAACCGAGTAACGATAAAGCAGAAGTAGGAAAAGTCTTAATCCCTTTTATACAGGGCAATGTTTTTCAACACTACCTACGCTGAAACTCACGGACAAGTTTATATGTCTTAATCCCTTTTATACAGGGCAATGTTTTTCAACATCAGTACAAGATCGATGGAAATTTTCAGGTCTGTCTTAATCCCTTTTATACAGGGCAATGTTTTTCAACGGGATCCGTAGCCTCTAAAGGCTACGCCTATGTGGGTCTTAATCCCTTTTATACAGGGCAATGTTTTTCAACTAGTAGAAGCTGGTAGTAGTTATGCTAGTGAATGGGTCTTAATCCCTTTTATACAGGGCAATGTTTTTCAACGAAAGGCTTCGTAGAGGAGTACGTACCAGCCGTGAGTCTTAATCCCTTTTATACAGGGCAATGTTTTTCAACAGTACTCCAAATGCGATTAATGCAGAAAGTGTAGTCTTAATCCCTTTTATACAGGGCAATGTTTTTCAACGCAAGACGTGATCTACTGTTTAAAATATGGTGCGTCTTAATCCCTTTTATACAGGGCAATGTTTTTCAACAAACCAATATTTTCCACCTTGGATGAATTGTTAGGTCTTAATCCCTTTTATACAGGGCAATGTTTTTCAACTCGTTATCGTCGTACGTAACACCCGTTACGTCATTGGTCTTAATCCCTTTTATACAGGGCAATGTTTTTCAACCCAGCCACAAAAGACGTGTGGAACGACGTCTATTGTCTTAATCCCTTTTATACAGGGCAATGTTTTTCAACATACCACGTTCTTTAAAATTTAGCTTTTACTGAGTCTTAATCCCTTTTATACAGGGCAATGTTTTTCAACTTTTGAGTTCCCCGATGAAGCCCAAGCAGTGAGGGGTCTTAATCCCTTTTATACAGGGCAATGTTTTTCAACCAATTATCAAAAGACCTCAACAAATTTGCGGTAGTCTTAATCCCTTTTATACAGGGCAATGTTTTTCAACTGGAAGTTATATGGAAGGATGGAGAGAGAAAAGAAAGTCTTAATCCCTTTTATACAGGGCAATGTTTTTCAACTTAGCAACCGCTTTTGTCTTTGGATTAACAGTCTTAATCCCTTTTATACAGGGCAATGTTTTTCAACACACAATTTACTTAACTCTAATAAGGAGAAACAGTCTTAATCCCTTTTATACAGGGCAATGTTTTTCAACTCTACTAACGCTATGGTAGAAGCTGGTTCTTCCTGTCTTAATCCCTTTTATACAGGGCAATGTTTTTCAACATAGTAATAAATTAGCTTTAGCAATTATTAGTGATGTCTTAATCCCTTTTATACAGGGCAATGTTTTTCAACGAATACATTTTTTCAAGAAGATGTAATTTTCCAACCGTCTTAATCCCTTTTATACAGGGCAATGTTTTTCAACATCGTAAGCTTGCAAGAACACCAGGTCGTTCAGTAGTCTTAATCCCTTTTATACAGGGCAATGTTTTTCAACCTAGTTAAGATAGAAAAAAGTAACTTTTAATTAAGTCTTAATCCCTTTTATACAGGGCAATGTTTTTCAACTGAGTACTGCGAAAAAGAAAATCAACAATAAAGTCTTAATCCCTTTTATACAGGGCAATGTTTTTCAACATGAAGCGTTTGAGAAGGTCGATCCCGTTGATGTTGTCTTAATCCCTTTTATACAGGGCAATGTTTTTCAACTGTAGGTGTGATTATTTTTCTTTAAAATCAATGGGCTATAAACAATGTTTACAACAAAATTTAAAGTGAACATAGTTAAGTTTTGCTTTGTATAAAAAATAATCAAATAGGTGTTTCTTATCGTATATGAGAACGGTAGTAATTTTAACCCCCTTTTTATAAAGATCAATTAGTTTATTGGATTACTAAAGGATTGTGGTAATACTGTCCAAATAATTCCTTCAGGTAATACACTTTTTCCAAATTGCCATTTTTTGCCATATTTTGGTAATGGATAAACCCTTAAATCATCTTCTTTCTGATTAAAAATTTCTAGAATTTGGTTTATACAAGCGTTTAACTCATTTTGAGTTCCTTCAAATAAAAAAATACTATATTGGATTGGGGTAGCATATTTCACCATTTTTTTATAAATGCGTTGTAAACGTTTTTCATCCGAAATATCGTATCCAATTAAATATTGCATGATATATTCTTCTCAATAAGACCATTCAAAGTGAGCAAGCATTGTGTGTAGATTAAATGTATAAGAGTCAAGTAATGATTGCCAAGTTTTATCCAACTGATCACTAGTAATTTGTGAATATCGGTTAGAACGACGTTGAGGAGAATTATTGAGATTACTCATTTTAATTAATCTAATCAGATCAAAACAATTCTCTGTTAAGATTTTTCGCCAATTTTTTACTATTTTTTCATATTCTTGATAAAAATATATTCTCCCTGTTTTGCCTAATAAGCACCCTTCTTGTGTGGTGGAAAAATGTTCTGGGCGGAGTATATTCCGTTTAAAGCAACCTAAAAGCCAGTTATCAATTAAAGGACGTAATGGTTCAATAAGATCACAAGCCAATGATTCTCGTCCATAATCAATACCATGATAAAAGCCTATATAAGGATCAAGTCCAGCACCGTAACTTGCTAGAACTGCTTCGCTATGAAGTAAAGTATAACCAAGAGAAATAACCGCATTGAAAGGATCTTTTGGAGGTCGGCGATTACGTCCAGTAAAATTTAAAGATGATGGTAAATATAAATGTAATGCAGAAAAATAAACTGCGGCAGCACGTCCTTCAATCCCTCTTAATGAGGAAAGTGTAGTTTGATAGTCAATTTGTTCAATGAGCTGATCTAACTCTTTTGCTTTGGGGATAAGTAGGCATTTTTTACCTAGTGTAATATTTCCTGCTTGCCATAACCAATTTTTTTGAGTAATTATTTTTAGTTGTACTATTTTTTTTGCAAATTGCAAACAAAAGGTCTCATTATTGGCGAGTTCATATTGTACAATGCGACGAGCTGCATCATTATGTGGTTGTGACATAAATAACGTTGGTATGTTTTTTCTTCCTGATAGGCAAATAATACCAATATTTTTTTCGCCAAGTTTTGCTAAAAGTGAAGTTTGTAATTTGACATCACCTTTTAAATAGATTCGATCTATTGGAGCAAGCGGAATTGTTCCAATACGTTCGTTATTTTCATAGCAAATAAGCGTATCGCCACTAAGTTTTAATTCCATTCCTTTGCGATCGATATATAAGCTGGACATAAATTCTCCTCATATTAGTAGGAAAGGTTCTGTTGATTGTATATGTGCTTTACCATAAAGCATGGGATTGGTATTTGTATGTAATTGGAAGATAAATAATCGGTCCTCATCTAATTGCATTAATTTTCTTACCTCTTGTTTGAAATGAATTAATTCATGCTCGGTTAACCAACACTCATAAAATGATTTTTGTCCACCTATTGCATAAGATTCTACTTTTTTGTGAATACGATAAAGGCGTTTATGATCGGCAATATCGTAAGCAACAAGGTAACGAGTGCGTTGGGTGTTCATAGTATTACCTACGAATCATTTTCATCTATTTTCTCGTTAAGTATCATCCAAGCTACCGATATGGTAAGAATAACTACAAGTGTTTCTTTTGGAGCTTCTTCCATAGCTTCAGTTAATAAATCTTTAATGCCAGAGATAATAGAATTCATTTTTCGCTCCTTATGTTTGTTTGCTAAATAAAGTATAGTTGTTTTGTTATTATTTGGGGGATATTGCAAATTTGTAATTATCTATAATTTATTAGGAATTATTTTCTTCCATTTCCTTAAGAATTAGACATCCACCTAGAATAAGAATAGTAATCAAGGTTTGAGTTGGTCTTTCTTTGATAGTTTCAACTAAGATATCTTTAATGTCAGAAATAATAGAATTCATTTTTTGCTCCTTATGTTTGTTTGCTAAATAAAGTATAGTTGTTTTGTTATTATTTGGGGGATATTGCAAATTTGTAATATCCTAAGTTAATTTACTTTTATTTGTTTAATTAACTCGTTGAAATCTTTATTTTTTGCTAAATTATTTGAATTTTGGAAACGTGAATAATAATTTTCTATATCGTAGCCAAAACCTTCTGGTGCAAAAGCACTTAATTCTTCATCATCAATGTAATGACCATACTCAGCATTTAATTTTTTGCGTAAAGCATCAAGATTATGAATCCATTTTCTGCCATTTAAAATAAAGTAACGTCCATTAAAGGCATTTTCATCGGTGACTTCAATGTAACCTGCAATTAAAGCTTCAATTTCGCTATCTAGATAAGGATTAGTATTAAGAGTGGCTTTTGTGGTATTACATTGATTTAAATAAATTGCCATTACTTCATCTCCTATTGGTTGATAAGCATAGGATAGCGTAAATAATTTATTTAAAGTGATTTTACAAATTTGTAAAAAACGCCAAAAGGACGGTTAATTTTCAGGAAATTTTATTTAAATCACCAGGGATTTTTTCTTGAGATAATGCTCAATTTGGCTAATATCAATGGCTTCATTAGCTAATGAGAGTTCATAGAAAGATTGGTTTTGTTTAACATTGATCGATTTAGGCAAATAATGATTTAAGAATTCATTTTTGCCATCAACACCAAATGCCATTTCTAATTTTTTACGAATACCTGTGCGACAATCGCTTAATAAACCTTTTAAGTCAATCAAATTAGTTTGATGAGGCTCGGTATCAAAGCTATTACGAATAGTGTCAAAGACAGGAATAATTGGGTTACTTTCCTCTCTGCTTTCTAAATCAAGATAAATATATGGCTTATTGGATAATTTAAATAAGCAGATAGAGAGTAAGAAGGCATATTCTCTTGCAGTGAGAATAACCGTTCTTTTACCAAATTTCACTGCACATTCTGCATCATTATTTAAAAAAGTGATGCTCGGTGGTGCAAGTAATTCTTGGATCCGCTCAATAGATTGACTATAAGATAACTTATTATCTTTTAGTGCCAATGGGATACCCATACTTAATTGTACCCAAGGAATTTCTGCTAGCATTACTTTGCCATTTTGAGCGTCAAGCTCTATTCCTTTTTTATTGTAAATTTTATATGGGTAAGGTTTAGGATAATAAAATCCGTCGAGATTTTCAAACTCTTCCGAAACCAAGACATGCGAAAGGGTATCTTGTTTGCGTCCGTACAGCGACAATGCATAACCCAGAAAAAAGCCCATTGTTTTTCGTCCGCCTGCAATGGAAACGTGAATAGCGTTGTCAGGCTCAGCACAAAGTGTTGCCATTAGTCCGACAATTTGATCTGAGGCGAGCTGATTTTCCTCAGGTGTGCGGATATCTGGCAAAGGGTTGCCCTCTTTATCTTTGATGATATCAATACAGCTTTCATCAAAATGGATATGCGAAAAGCCATATTGCTCGCCATAATCGGCAATAAATTCCGCTAACGCGCCTTGGCTTTCTTTACGTCCACCCTCCTCACCTAGCAACACTTTCATTAGTTTGTTTTTGCCTTGTAAAGTGGTGATAACTCGAATGTCTGTTGGAATAATGCCTTTTTCTACAACTAACACATATAAAGTTTCTGTTACTACTGCAGGCGACATCCCAGTCACGGAGAGTAAGATGTTTTTGTTGATGTTTTGCATTATTAAATCCATGCTTGAATTAATTCTTTAATACGATAAATATCATCTTTTTGAATAATTTTAATATTCAATGCTTTTGCACGATTTGAAACACTTGTCGGTATTTCACAATAACTAACTAAACATTTTTTCGTCATTAATCCGCCATAATCTTTTAAAGTTTCTAATTTATATAGAATATCTTCACTTTTCACACCACCCTCTTTAGTCATTACTTGTGTTTTGCACTCAATGATATGTAATTTGTTTTTGGCAAGAAAAACAATATCAAATTCATTTTTGTTTCCCTTATTCTCATCAACATACTCATTTTTATTTAATTGATAGTTCTCATTAGCTACTTCTGCATTTAGCACTATTTCATCAATTTTTTTGATTTCTTTTAATTGTGTATAGACATAATTTTCTAACCAGCCACCATGAAGAAACTCATGATTTTTTCTTTGTTTAAAATTGATTGTTTCGCCGTTAAAGCTAATTATTCCACGATTATCCAAATCTGTTAAAAAAGCATTCAAATTTTTTATCCTAATATCTTTTTTATCCAGTGTATAATAATAACCATTACTCTCAGATAAAAACTTATTTAATAATGGTATTAAATTGTGGTTGCTTTTATAGTTTTTCAAAAAAGGTTCAAATGCTGATAGCCATTCTTTATTAACATCAGCACTTGGGTTATCTATCAAATTTTTACCATAAGCAGCTAAATACTCTTTTAATTTAATTTTAGTATTAAGTGGTAAAGGCGGTAGCCACCGTTTTTGCTCATCGCGACTTAAAAATAAAATACGATTTTGTTCAGTATCCACATAAAAAATAGATTTATCTAAACAATTAAAAGCTTCTACAGCAGCAATCGACATTAATTTTGTTCCACCTGTAATATTTAAAGCAATATTCTCATTTTCATACTTCTCAACCTCGTTAATAAATTGCTCTGTCGTTTTGGCAAAATCAAATTCATCAACTAGATCAACGAGAGTTACATTAATTCCCTTATCCTTAAAAACTTGTTTAAGAAAACCTGCATTCTTTTTCATTGAATTTGATACAAAAAAGACTGCACTTTTTGGCTGAAATTCAGGGTTAGAAACAGGTAATAAATTTGCTGCTGCTTGTGCTGAAATTAAACAAAAATGAATATCAAATCGCATACGTTTTTCCTTATTAATTTGCTTGAATATGAAATGGTATTAGCTGGCAGCCTTGCTGATTTAGCTCACCTGCACTGAGTTCTGCACCACGTTGTTGCTCACTAACATTAACTGCTAAAAATATAAACTTTGCCTCCTTTTCACATACTTGAGCTGCCAAATGCACAGGTAAAGTGCCAATAACAGTATCGCCTGCTTGGATTTGTGCAACATCTAAATGGGCTTCAAAGCGGTCAATTTGGATATTTTGTTGCTTAATCCAATCAATCGCACCTTGATGTCTTGAGATAAACCATGTTGTCATTATTGTATTTCCTTTTATATCTAACAAGCGGTCATTTTAGTACAAATTTTTGCCAAAATGCCCATTTACAAATTTGTAATGTAATAATGCCCTAAGCCAAATGTCGTATTTTTCCCATTATGTAGCCACTGCCCAATATAAAGCAATTTTGCCCACTCGCTTGACACATTTTCTAATTGCCATTTTCCCATTAAGCCCCCTAATGTCATTTTCTGTTTTTGGCGAGAGGAATAGCGAGTCCAATCTTGCCAATGTAATTGATGGGAGGATTTAATTTGAGGAATTTGTGCGATAAGCGTTGGAAAATCAAGTGCAATAGGCACGGCATGAAATTCCATTAACAAAGAAATTCGCTTTGCTAAGCTAATTAAAAAACGCTCTAACGTAATTTGATTAGCACGCAGTGGTTTGCCATTTTCTTGCAGACGAAGTGGCGTTTGAAAATCCAATTCCATTTGTGATGAAAATTGCTTAGGTAAGCAGACATAATCTTGATGATCGATAATGCGATCATTTTCCAAGATAGATTGTACTGGTTGATTTATTGGAGAAAGATATAGATTAGTCAAATTTGCCTTCCCCCCTGCTAAATCATATTCTAACGCCCGTTTAAAAGCGAAAGTGATTAACGGCAATTGGCTAATTAATTTGCCCACTAAAACCAGATGAAATTGCAATATCTCGCCAGTTTGATACTCTTTCACACCCCATTCAGGCGGTTCGATGATATAGCCATTTGGCACTTGGCTAAAATGCTGTAATTGGTGATTTTCGGGTGCAGGCGTTTCAAAAATATTGGTATAAGGGCAAGTGCGGTAAAGCGGGCAAGATTTACACTCTGGCTGCTTGGTCATACAACAAATTTTGCGTAACGCTCGCCCAAATACACCACGCAATGCAGATCCTGCATAGTCAGGCAACACAATTGGTTGTGTTACCTGAAATTGAAAACAGTAACGGGCGATGGGTAAGACACTTAATTTTTCCATATTTTATGATTTTTTAAGTCCGTATTTTTTGAATTTGTCAAAAGATTTTTTACTTAGCGTAATTTTATTATTTACGGCATTTAGTGTAATTTTCTCAATCAAGAATGCTTTATCTTCCTCATTCCATGTTTGAGCTGTTTCACAGAGCGTTTCAAACTGTATAAACTCTGGCGGTCGATTGCTTCCTTGTAAAGGCTGTCTAATATCAGCAAGCGTATTGAGCATTTCTAGTACAAGTCGTTGATTTTTATTTACTAAATTTAATGCTTTTTCCCTTTCAGCTAATTGTCGTTGTAAAGCTTGTTCCTCAGCTAGGCGTTGTTTTTTTTGTTCATGTTGTTTTGCCAATTCCGCTTCATATGCTTGTTGCTTTTGTTGTTTAATTTCGGCTTGTTGAGCGAAAAACGTCACTTTATCAAAAGTGTGATTAGCAGACTGCTGTTCACACCACTGTTTTAATGGTGCATTTTCCTGCCCGTCATTCAGCTCTAATAATGCCCAACCGAAAGGGTAAAGCTCCGATTGTTGGCTCTTGTTATTCCCTGCTAACCAAACAGTCGTTGAACGATCTAGGTATTTATTTTCCCTACCCTTACCAGTCATAATTTTAATTTTTGCCATTCCTTTCGCTTGGTAAATTTTGCTATCAGCACCATTTTTCCCTAAACGTACTAATGCCACATTATTATTGGCTAATAATGTTTTCACGCCATTAACCCAAACTGGCGAAATTAGTCGATAAGTCACAAGTCGCTCACACTCTTTTTCAAAAATCGGCAAGTGATACTCGGTTAAGCGCTTAAAATAGTCTTTTATTGTTAAAGGTGCCTCTTTCCAAAGTGATAATTCACTTTTAAATGCGTGAAATTGCCCAGCCACAATACATTCTCTGCGAAGCGGCACACCTTTACCAAGAATACCTTTTTCACTCATTTCTTTTTTAAAATTTAAGCTGTAATACACTTTACTTTGTATTGGCTGAGTTGGCATAAAATCGCTAAATTTTACCAAACGTAATTTGCTATCCTTAAACTCACCAAGATATTTTTTCAGCAAATCTTTGTGTTTTTCCTTAGTATCAGGATTGCCTCTTTTCCGATGTTCATTATCCAATAATACAGTTGCCAATGCACCTTTAAAGCTCGAACCTGGTATATAAGGCTCATTGATGCCAGCCAAATAGGCATTTCGCTCTATTGCTAAGTTGGAAATTACCTTATTACTGTTACTCTCACGCTGTGCGACTTTACCAATACGCATTTCCCACTCTTCTGCCACTCCAGCCCCTACACTGGCAATATAATGGGAAAACTCAGTAGCCTGTTTAGCATTTTTCTTAAAAAAGCGTTGAATAGCTAATAAATCACATCTTTGTGATAAATTTAATAATTCCGTTTTTTGTTCTTTTGATAGGTAAAGTTTGCTTGGTTCAAAATGATAAAGCACGCCTTCGTCAATCACATAATTCGTCGGCTCAAAATCCTCACCACAACCGATATGAATAGGGCTAAGTGGGGTGAGATAAACCTGATAATTTTGCATAAATTTTGTTGTCATTGGCTAATCCTTTTTCTCAAGATCAAAATCTAACATCACAGGAATAACAGGTGCATAGCCTTGATGTACTGCATTTGGCTGTTGAGAGGAAACCTGCGTTAATCCGTTACCTAAAAACAGACGTTCTTGCCATTGTGTTGGCGTGAAAATTGCCCCTGTTTTTGCCAAAATAATTGGCTTTTTAAATGGGCTGGAGTGTAAAGCAAACTCACCACCGTGTCGTCCAAAACGAGTTGTAATTTGGTAAAAACTGTGTGTTTTATCTAAGCCTAAATGTTGCGGTGCACTATTCGCTAAGGTTAAATAGGCATTTGCAGATTCTCGACTAAAATCAACCGCTTGTATGCACTCTTTATTTTGTACTTCAAACTTGCCCATACCCGTTGAAGCATCTCGCCCAAAGCCAAACTGTCCGATGTATTCAAATAATTGAAGTGCTTCTGGATAGCTTAATCGTACTTCATCAAGTACAAAATAGAGATCAAATAAGCTGTCAGGTTTAAACATGACTTGTGAAGTGGTGAAAGGCGCAAATTGCCCTGTACCTGTTGTTTGCGTTTGACGATCAATGGTATTGTGAAATTGAATATAGGTCTGTTTTGATACCACCTTTTTTTGAGAATGCTCTTTCTCTTGCTGTGCTTTTAAATAAGCCAATTCTTGCCACTGATTAAGCGGTTTATTTACCTCACTTACTGGCAAATAAGCAAGCTTTTTTAATTTCTTACGTTCAGCTTGACGATCTACATTACTTTCCCATTGCCAAAAAGCAGATGGCAAAGTTGGCAGAGGAATATAGTTATGCGGAAAAGCATCAGAAACTACCATAAAAGGTGATTGCTCTGCATAACCTTGTAACAGTTCCTGCAAACGCTGTTGCCCAAAGCAATGTACCACTGCCCAGCAGAGTTGCCCAAATAGCGTATCTCCCACCAGTGGTGTACCAAAGGCACTCAGCGGTTTTATCGTGATTTGATAAAGTTTCATCTTGCCCCCAATTGATTATGCAAAGGGATTAATATCGACTAACTGTTTACTCTCACCATTAATGGTTAAATCTTTAAACTCAACTTTGCCATAGCCTCGAGAACCTGAGCCACCAAGGCTATCTAGTTCAAGTAAACGTAAACCTTTAAGCAATAATTCTGGCAACTGATCTGGATCATCTTCAAACTGACGAAGTGTTACCTTAAAGCTAAATTCTGCCCCTGCAGGCACGCGTTCCATTTGGCGAGGATGGCCGGCTGTTGAGGTAATGCGGTCAATGGTATTTTCACTTTTCGCTTCCGTTGCAAGTAAGTTTTCATCATTTAAGCGTTTTTTCCATGCTTCTGTAAATTCACAATCCCAAAAAGCAAGGCGAGATACGCCAATTTCAGACACTTGTTGTTCTTGATTTTTCACATCACCACTTATACCGAAAAGGCGTAAAATATTTTTCACCGCCTCTGCATTATCCCCTGTTGCCTCTTTAAGCGTTAAAGGATTACTTTGTACTGCCCCACTTCGCCATTCTAACAACGAACGGATTTTACCTTTTAAACTCGAACCGGGAATATAAGGTAGTCCTGTAATTGGATTTTTAATCACGGAATTATCAATGCCACCAATGTGCATTTCGCTATCACCTGCACCAATATGTAGCCCTGTTTTTAACACAAGTGTTGCTTTAATTTCGATAATATTTTGTAATTTCATTTTTCAATCCTTCCCTTAATCCAATAGTTATTCAAGCTCATAAAGTTTGCAGTAGCCGATTACCGCTTCCATAAAAAGTTTTGCATCTCGTAACGTTTCAACGTCTTTAATTTGATCAATCACACAGTCAAACACGTCACTGAAATCACTATTCACATATTTTCGTCCTTTAGCATAGGCAACTTTCGCTTTTAACATTTTGATAAATGGCACTAACTCTTGATATTTTTCCTGTTTATCTGTAGCTTGTTGCACGCGATCATTCCACATCACTAATTCATCATAAAACTTACGAATTTGTGTTGTTTTATTCACATCTTTACTGCTTTTTATTTTTTGGGCTTTATGATCTGCAATATCAGAAAATAATAGTTCCGATTTATTTTTGCCAAATTGAATATCCTGTGTCATATGTACCTCTTATTTACGGTTTAAATAAAAATAATTAAATAGTGGAATAATAAAATGTGCCTTATAACGTTCAATACCTAAATGCCCAAGAGAATGGGTAACTTCTGTTAATGCACGTTCTCTTTTTTCTTTATTAAGCTTATCAACCACATAACGAGCGGTACGATAATAAAAGCGACTTCGCCACATTGTATCTTCAAGATTCTCACTTGCTGATTGTTTGGCAAGATGAATTAAGCTATACAAATAAGAAGTCGAAATCTTATATTCTTGTGCCAAGCGCTTAATTTCACGTTCTAGCTCATTTAATGTGATCGCATTCATCCAACTTAACGGCATTTGATAAAGGGTTACAGCGTTTTTACCCTCAACTGCTTTCGCTTGTTCTAATGCATCTTCTGCCATTTCGCCCATTCTCGGCACAGGTACTCCTACTTTAGTCATGACCAATCCTGCTGAAAAATGAATATCTGAATTTTTAGCCACATAGCGTTTAAAATAAGCTTGCATATCAAATGCTAATTTTTGTGTAGAATACCAAGGCCCTATTAAAAAGAAGTCATCACCGCCCGCAAACACGGTGTACATATTAGGATTATGTTCTGCACAGTAAGCAGGTAACCATAAGCTAAAAAATTGATTCATTTGGCGAGAAAGAGCAGACATTTTGGCAAAATTTGCTTTTTCTAAACCTTTTTGGAAAATAGTGCCTAAATTATCTACATCACCTTTTAAGGTCATTAATGCTGCTTGCCCAACGTAGCCTGTATGCTCATCTAGCACTTGACGATCTTCACAAGCTAAATAATCAAAGGTTTTAATTGCATATTTTTCACCATCTTCTTCAACGTTTTTATATTTTTCTTTATCCACTAATTGATCATTGTCAAAATAAGGAATATAAGCATTAATATAACGTCTGGCATAGCCATTCCAAATTTCTTGCTGAGTATTTTTTGGCAACTCAAAATCCCATAACCGTTTGATTTGTAAAGCTTTTGCTGGTGCGCTAAATTTCCCTGTAATCTCTTCTGTATCAGTAAAAATAACCCGATAACCAAATATTGGCAGATGTAAAAGCTGTGTTGCTTGGTTTTGGTAAATATCAGCATTTTCGTTACACACAATTATTCGATGTTTTGTTACTAAATTTTTCCCAATCGCAATTTGATCAGCTGAAATTAATGATGCTCTTTTTTCAATTTTTTCTTCTTCTTTTTTTTCTCGAGCAGGAAAATATTTGTTATATGGACATACACCAAAAGGATACTCTACGTTTTGCACTGAAATGGTGCTTTCAGTTAAATCTAAACGTTGTAATTTAGTCCACTCTAATTCCTGAAATAGTGCCTTCATTAGTGAACTAAAATTCGTTGTTGAAAAATCCGCTTGGCTGATAGCTTTCATTGCTAAACCTAAGCCCACCAAACCGTAAGTATGCTTAATAAACCATTGATTTAATTCTGCTTGAACCTGATTAATTTTCTGTTTTATTTCATCAGTATTGGGAGCAATGATTAAAAATTTACCTGCTGCATTCATTAATTGACTTGTACTTGGTAATTCACAGGTTTCTAAAATTTTTAATGCTGCTAATTCAGTGAATAGTGAAACTTGGAAAGAACGTCCTCGTAAAATTTTAGCTGCTTGTTTATTGGTTTCACTTCCATCAGAAAAGATAAAATCTTGAATGCCAAAGAAGTCGCCTTGAATTAATAATAATGGTTTATTACTATCTGATTGACTTAATGCTAATGAAGTCGCTAATGCAGTAATAGTCTTAAGCTGATCATAAAGAGATATATCTTGCTGATATTGAGAAGGAATATTACTAGTAAAGCATTGTAATGCTGTATCAAAATGATCGAGCCATAAAGGTAAATTTTGTTTATGAGATTGAGGAATTTTATTTAGTTGTTGAATGAAAATTTGCCAAATATCTTCATTGCTATCTAATTTTCTCTCTTTAGGGAATATGCTTTCCGCTGAAAGTGGTGCAGCAGAATAGAAATAATGACTTATATGTGTATCTGTTTTATTGTTCTCAATATGAATATGTTCAAACAAACTAGATAAAGCGTGATATTTTTGTTGAGAAGACATATCTGCATTAAAAGCAAGTTTGATCGCTTTATTAAAAACTTCATCTGATAATGCTGATATATTTGATTTAAATTCAGTGGGTAGATAATTTTGTAATTGGTTAATGATTTCTGGTGCAGCTGCTTTCAATCCTTTATATAAGCAACTAAAAGCAATTTGACATGATTGAGTAACAGACATTTTTTGCTCCCTTTTTGTTAAATTGGGTATAAGTATAATACTTAATTAGGGTAAGCAAAAAAATTACAAATTTGTAATTCTGAGAGCTAGCTCTAAGAATTTTGTAAGGAAGTTTATTATAAAATTCTTATCACAAAGGACTCTCAATCTGCAATGCTTCATTAATATGCAAAATTGAAAGGATTAAATAAGAACGGATCATTTTTTCCCAGCGGATAATTTTGACTTGATCGAGTAGAGAATCGGAAGAATTTTGTTTTGGTAGAGGATCTTTAATAAATAAAGATTCTTTAATGCAATGGAGATGTTGGATAAAGTTTAAGAACATGGGATCGCTAAAAGATGCCTCTTGTTCTTGATTATTAATGGTATCTTTTAATTTAATAAAAGCATTAATATCTTCAAAAATTTCTTTTGAAATGACACCTAACCCTAATAATACTTTTAGGCGGATTTTAAAATCAAATAAAGGGCCTGAATGTTCGAATAAAGATTCAATAACAGACTCGACAACAAAATCTGTTTTACGGAATACGCGATTGATTAAATGATCAATGGCTTCATCAAAGATAGTTACTGCTGCGATAATTAAACCACGTGCAGTGGTAACTTCATTCAATTTCTCTTCGATCATTAGACCCTTTTACCACATTAAAAAATTATTTGTTTAATACTGCATATGCTTGTGCAATTTCTGCAAAGATTGCTTGATCTTCAAGTCCTGTATATTTGGCTAGAGTTGCCATTACACCTTCAGTTGCTAGTGTCTGTTGTAATTCAACGGCTTGTGGATCATTTGCATTGGTATAGCAAAGTGCTGCAGCAACGGCTTTACAAATCATTGTATGTGGTAATTGATATTCCAATGTGCCACGTAATGGTTTGATAAGGCGGTCATTATAGCTGAGTTTACGTAAAGGTTCACGTCCAACACGATCAACATCATCTTGTAAGTATGGATTGGCAAAACGTTTTAGTATTTTTTCAATATAAGCTGCGTGGGCGGCAGGGTCGAAATGATAACGTTTGATTAAAACTGCACCGCTTTCTTGCATAACTGCTTTGACTTGTTGTTTGATATTTTCATCATCAATTGATTGTTTTACGAATTGGTAGCCAGCAAGTTTACCTAGATAAGCAGTAACAGCGTGTCCTGTATTTAAAGTAAATAACTTACGTTCAATAAATGCCATTAAGTTATCAGTTCGTTCCATGCCTGGAATAGTTGGAATATCGCCTTTAAATTGGGTTTCATCAACAATCCACTCACTAAATTCTTCTACGGTAACTTGTAACGGATCTTCTGCGTTTGCTTCTACTGGCGGAACAATTCTATCCACTGCAGAATCCACAAAACCAACATATTGGCTTACCAGTTGTTGTTCTTGTTCTGAAAGATGGCTAAAAATATGTTCTTTTAGATTTGTTGTACCACGAACCATATTTTCACAAGCAATAATATTTAATGGTTGGGTATTACCTTGTTGAATACGAGCAAGTAAACCTTGTGCTAAAGATTTTGCAATAATTTTAAGTACACCTGCACCAATAGCAGTAGTAATAAGATCAACTTGTTGAATTTTAGCTAGTAATTCATCTTGATTAGCCGAATTTAGACCATCAACATTGTTTACAATTTCAATACGATTCGCACCATCACCAACGATTTTTACTGAATAAGATTTTTGTTTATTCAATAAATTAATCACGGTTTCGTTAATATCGGCAAATGTAACGTGGATACCTGCATCAGCAAGTAATTTACCAATAAAACCACGTCCAATATTACCTGCTCCAAAATGTAATGCTTTCATTATAAATCTCCTAAATAAAAAAGAACGTAGTGATATCACTACGTTCCCTACGACTATTAACCTTTCAGTAATGCTAGCACTTTTTCGACATCACCTGTAGTGGTCAGTGTATTGATTGCTTCTTCACTATCCAAGGCATTAGTAATTGCAGATACAACTTGGATATGCTCATTATTACGAGCTGCAATACCGATAACTAATTTAGCTACACCATCATCTTCATCAGTGAAACGAACACCATCAGGATATTGACAGAATACAATACCAGTTTTTAATACAGCATCTTTTGCCTCAATCGTTCCATGTGGTACAGCTACGCCTTCGCCAAGATAGGTTGAAACTAATTTTTCACGTTCTAACATTGCTTCAACATAACTTGGTTGAACAAAACCACCTTTCACTAATTGTTCACCTGCAAAACGAATGGCTTCTTCTTTATTTGCAGCTTTTAATCCTAAGAAAACTTGATTTGGCGCTAATGCAAAAGTTCCTACGCTACTTACTTCTTCGCTATTATCTGAATTAGACTTTTTTGCGTTAAGTTCCGCTTTTAATTCATTGACTAAATTATCGTAGAATTTGTTATCTAAGAAATTAGTTAATGAAAGGTGAACCGCATTTGGTACATGTTGTTTTGCACGCAAAGTTAAGTCTTGGTGAGTAATAACTAAACGAGCATCTTCTGGTAAATCATTAATTGCACAGTTTGCTACCTCAACTGGTAAACCAGCTTCTTTTACTTTTTTACGTAGCATGCTTGCACCCATTGCACTTGAACCCATACCCGCATCACAAGATACGAAGATTTTTTTCAAGCCTGCATAATTAATTTCAACGTTGTTTACATTAACAGCTGAACCAGATTTTAAATTCTTGACTTGTGCAGTAGCTTCTTCTAGTGAACCTTCTGTTTTTTGTAATTTCAAGAAGAATGAAGCGATGACGAATGAAACTGCGCAAGCAATTAATACTGCAAGGATTACACCAAACATAGAGGCTTTTGGTGTCATTAATAACACAGCAAAGATTGAACCTGGAGAAGCAGGAGCAACAAGGCCTGAGTGAGTTAGCGTGAGTGTTAGAACTCCTGATACACCACCAGCCATTACTGCAAGAATTAAACGTGGATTCATTAATACATATGGGAAATAGATTTCATGAATACCACCTAAGAAGTGGATAATTGCTGCACCGCTTGCAGTTTGTTTTGCAGAACCTTTGCCAAAAAGCATATAAGCTAATAATACGCCTAAACCTGGACCTGGGTTAGCTTCAATTAAGAAGAAGATAGATTGACCAAACTCTTGAGATTGTTGAATTCCCAATGGTGAGAAGATACCGTGGTTAATGGCATTGTTTAAGAATAAGATTTTTGCAGGTTCAACAAAAAGAGAAGTTAATGGTAATAAATTAGCTTTAACAAGGACATCTACACCTGCGGCTAATGCAGTAGAAAGTGCTTTTACTGCTGGACCGATAGCTAAGAAAGCGATTAATGCACAGATCATACCGATGATACCAGCAGAGAAGTTGTTTACTAACATCTCAAAACCACTTTTAATTTTACCATCTACCCATTTATCAAATTTTTTGATTGCAAAGCCACCAAGTGGACCAGCAATCATTGCACCTAAGAACATTGGGATATCAGAACCAACAACGACACCCATAGTTGTGATAGCACCAACAACGGCACCACGATCACCACCAACTAAACGACCACCAGTGTAACCAATGAGCAATGGTAATAAGTAAGTAATCATTGGGCCAACGAGCTTACCTAATGTTTCATTTGGTAACCAACCAGTTGGAATGAAAAGTGCGGTAATAAATCCCCACGCAATGAATGCCCCGATGTTAGGCATTACCATGTTGGAGAGAAAACGACCAAAATTTTGTATGCGTAATTTTGTTTGTGTAGAAACCATAATTTGATCCTCAATAATGGAGAAGAAATTTCGTGCAAAAATTAACACATAGTTTAAAAAACGAGAAATTTTTGATCTCAAAAATGTGATGTAGTTCAAATAAAATTTTTTCTCCTGTTTTTTGTAAATGTGATGTAGATCACATAAAAATTTGTAACTATTAAAAAATGTGATTTAGATCACAAATTTTTAGTTCTAAAAATAACCTAAATGAGTAAGGACAAAAAATGAACAAAAAATTTTTTTATTTTAGTGATTGAGTGAGATTTTACTCATTTTCGGCTAATTATTCGGGACTAATATGCGCAGCGTGATGGAGGACGGTTGACCGCCCAATAATAAAAAAACACTTTATGAGGAGTATTCAATTATGTTAGTTAGCAAAAAAATTATTATGAGTTCTTTAGTTGCTTCAGTATTAGCAATGGCAACAGTTGCACAAGCAGATGCAACACCTGCAACTGTTCAACCTCAAGCCGCTCCAGCAAAAGCAGAACAAGTTATGCCAAAAGCAACAAAAGTTGCAGCAAAATCAGATGTTAAAGCACATGCTGTTAAACAAGTTAAAACTGTTAAACATCATGCTAAAAAAGTAAGTCATAAAAAAGGAGTTATTCAAGATCAAAAAACTCCAGCATAAAAAATAAATAGTTATTCCTGTAGTGCCTCTTGGCTTCTTATTCGTAACGGATAAGAAGCCTTTTTTATGTGTTTAGATAGGCATAGAAATAAAAAAGTCGAGCAATAACTCGACTTTTTACTTATAGAAAATAAAACTAATTATTCATCTAAGAAGCTACGTAATGTTTCTGAGCGGCTTGGGTGACGAAGTTTACGCAACGCTTTTGCTTCAATCTGACGAATACGTTCACGAGTAACATCAAATTGTTTACCAACCTCTTCTAAGGTGTGATCAGTATTCATATCAATACCGAAACGCATTCTTAAGACTTTTGCTTCACGAGGTGTTAAACCTTCTAATACTTCATGTGTTGCCACTTTTAGACTTTGTGCAGTTGCTGAATCGAGAGGCAATTCTAAAGTATTATCTTCAATGAAATCGCCTAAATGTGAATCGTCATCATCACCAATAGGCGTTTCCATTGAAATTGGTTCTTTGGCAATTTTTAAGACCTTACGAATTTTGTCTTCTGGCATTCCCATACGTTCAGCAAGCTCTTCTGGAGAAGCTTCACGTCCCATTTCTTGTAACATTTGACGAGAAATACGATTAAGTTTATTAATCGTTTCAATCATATGTACAGGAATACGAATGGTACGTGCTTGATCGGCAATGGAGCGGGTAATTGCCTGACGAATCCACCATGTTGCATAAGTAGAAAACTTATAACCACGACGATATTCAAATTTATCTACTGCTTTCATCAAACCGATATTTCCCTCTTGGATAAGATCGAGGAATTGTAATCCACGGTTGGTATATTTTTTCGCAATAGAAATAACAAGACGTAAGTTAGCTTCTACCATCTCTTTTTTAGCACGGCGAGCTTTAAGTTCACCTTGAGAAATTTTTTCACCAATTTGACGAATTTGTGTAATGGTTAAACCACTATCTTGTTCAATCAGTTTTAATTGTTCGATTGCTAGGCGAATATCGTTTTCATATTCTTTAAGTTTCTCAGACCAGTTTTTACCAGCCGCTAATGCTTTTTCAATCCAACTATCGTTGGTTTCGTGACCAATAAATGATTTTTGGAAGGTACCTTTTGGCATTTTTGCATATTCAACGGCAAGGCGTTGAATCTGTCTTTCTTGTGTTCTAATGCGTTTCATCATGTCACGCATTGATAATACAAGGAGATCAAATTGTTTTGGTACTAAACGGAATTGTTGGAATACTTCTGAAAGTGCATTAATTTGATCACGAGCTTTTTTGTTGCCACGACCATATTTTGCGATAGCTTCCACTGTTTTTTGGTGTTGTTCTTTTAATGCAGTAAATTTTTCACGCGCAACTTCTGGATCAATGCTATTATCTGAATCACCTTCTGAACTGCTATCAGAATCACCTTCACTATCCTCATCTTCATCACTGTCATCAACATCATTACCAGCGGTTGAAATACTGTCTTCATCGTCTTCAGAAACATCATCATTCATAAATTTAGAATAATCTTCTGTATCTACGGCATTTGGATCGACAAAACCAGTAATAAGATCTGAAAGGCGAACTTCACCTTTTTCAACGAGATCATATTGAGCTAATAAATGATCGAGTGCTTGTGGATACTCCGCTACCGCACATTGAACTTCATTAATGCCTTCTTCAATTCTTTTGGCGATATCAATTTCGCCTTCACGGGTAAGTAATTCAACACTTCCCATTTCACGCATGTACATCCGTACTGGATCTGTTGTACGCCCAATTTCAGATTCAACACTAGAAAGTACTTGAGTAGCCTCTTCTACTGCATCTTCATCGGTAACATTTTCGTTCAACATAAGATCATCAGCGTCAGGGGCAGTTTCGAGAACTTGGATCCCCATGTCGTTAATCATTTGAATGATGTCTTCTATTTGATCGGCATCAACGAGGTCTTCTGGTAAACTATCATTAACCTCAGCATAGGTTAAATAACCTTGCTCCTTGCCTTGTGCAATTAACTGTTTTAACTGTGATTGTGGATTTTGATCCATATTTTGACATCCAATAATTGTTGATTAGCAGAAATCATTCTTCACATACTTATGAAGAATAGACCGAAGCTAGCAATTTTCGACTGTTTGCCAGCAGTTCTATCAGTTCTTTTTTTTCATCTAGCGATAAAGTATCTGTTCGATCTTTCGCTTTTAACGCCTCAATGCGCTTTTCCATTACTTTGGAATGTAAGTATTTAAGATTACCATAAAAAGTGGGCTCAATGTTATCATCTTTTATCAGATGATCCCAGATAGCCAGCTTTTCAATAATTTTTTCTTCTTGCTTATTACGCCAATATTCAAGTAGTTGTCCAGTGGTAATACCACTTTTCTCAATACAAAGCTGATAAATTTCGAGGAATAGTGATAATCCTGGTAAATTTAAATCTTGTAATACTTGCGGATTGCTTAATAAAACGCGTGTGATTGGTTTATCAGCAAGCTCTGGGTTTTGTAATAATAGAGCGATCAATAAACGTATAGGCGTTGCTTTTAACGTTGTACGATTTTCAGATGCGTTATCAGTTGCACTTTCAATCATAGTAGGCAACATTTTTTCTAATAAAGCCACATCAAGGATACCGAGCTTTTGCCCTAAGGTATTACGCAGATATAAACGTAATGTTTCACCTGGAATTTTATTGATTAATGGTACGGCTAAAGCCGCTAATTTACTTCTTCCATCTTTGGTGCTGAGATCAACTTGTGCAAGTAAATGTTGAAATAAGAAATCACTCATCGGCATTGCATCAAGCAAAAAAGACTCAAATTTTTCCTTACCAATTTGTCGAATAAACGTATCTGGATCTTCACCATCAGGTAAAAAAATAAATTTTAATTGGTACCCATCATATAAATGTGGTAGTGCATTTTCTAATGCACGCCAAGCGGCACTACGTCCGGCATTATCACCATCATAACAACAAATAATTTGTTCAGTTGCACGAAAAGCAATTTGAATTTGTTCGCCTGTAGTCGCTGTACCAAGTGAGGCTACGGCATTAGTAACACCAAATTGAGCCAAAGCGACCACATCCATATAGCCTTCAACAATCAGTAAATAGTCGGGACTGTCATTTTGTTCTAAGGCTTCATATAAACCATATAGTTCATTACCTTTATGATAAGTCGCCATTTCGGGTGAATTTAAATACTTTGGCTTTTCATCACCTAAAACGCGTCCACCAAAGGCAATCGTACGACCACGTCGATCTCGAATGGGAAACATAATCCGCTGACGAAATCGATCGTAGGTTGTGCCAGAATCGTTTTGGCTAATCATACCTGTATCAAATAATTTTTGGCGATCTTCAGTAGATTGGCCAAAATGGCGAAGTACCGAATTTGTTCCAGATGCAAAGCCAATCGCAAAACGTTCGATGACTTCACTAGATAAACCACGTTGTTGTAAATAAGCCTGAGCTGGTAACGCTTGGGTTAATTGTTGCTGATAAAATATTGCAATCTCTTGCATTAATTGATGCAGATCTCGCTTACTTTTATAATTTTGGCTTGCAGAATATTGATTATTTGATGTGGTTTCTCTTGGAACATCCACCCCTTGTAAAGCAGCTAACTCTTCAATAGCTTCAACAAATTCTAGCTTGTCATAATCCATCAAAAATGAAATTGCATTTCCATGTGCGCCACAACCAAAGCAATGATAAAACTGCTTTTTAGCACTAACAGTAAATGAAGGTGTTTTTTCATGATGAAATGGACAACAAGCTTGATAATTTTGCCCAGCTTTTTTGAGCTTAACGCGTGAATTAACAATATCAACAATGTTGGTACGTGCTAATAGTTCATCAATAAAAGTACGCGGAATGAGTCCTTTCATCGTATCTACCTTAAGCTAGCCAACAATTCTGCAGGTTAATAAGAAAGAAATAACCGTGCTCCTATCATAGCAGCACGGTTTTTAAAATATCGTTTAAATCAAAAGAATCGATTAATATAAACGAGTATGACGTGCATTCTCGCGAGCTAATTTCTTAGCATGACGTTTAGCAGCAGATGCTTTTTCACGTTTACGAATAGTTGTTGGTTTTTCGTAGAATTCACGGCTACGAACTTCTGCTAAGATTCCCGCTTTTTCGCAAGAACGTTTAAAACGACGTAATGCAACGTCAAATGATTCATTTTCACGAACTTTAATTACAGGCATGAGCCAATCACCTCAATGAAATTTATACACTTTTAGGGTTATATAACATAACCTTTACTCAATAAAGGTCGCAATTTTAATCTATTTCAAGATAAAAAGTAAAGAGAGGATTGTGCTTATTTTGTGTCATGTATGATTGTTAACTAGAGAACAGGTAAAAAAAAGAGTAAAATGCCGAGCAATTTTTAGTGAGATAAAACAAACAGATGAAAGTTTTAGGTATTGAAACCTCCTGCGATGAAACAGGAGTTGCAATTTATGATGAAAAACAGGGTTTGATAGCAAATCAACTCTATACACAAATTAGTTTACATGCCGATTATGGTGGTGTTGTACCTGAATTGGCTTCTCGAGATCATATCCGTAAAACAGCACCATTAATCCAAGCTGCTTTAGCTGAAGCAAACTTAACAGCGAAAGAGATTGATGGAGTCGCTTATACTTGTGGTCCAGGATTAGCAGGAGCATTGTTGGTGGGATCGATGGTTGCTCGTTCATTGGCTTATGCGTGGAATGTGCCTGCATTAGGTGTCCATCATATGGAAGGGCATCTATTGGCACCTATGTTAGAGGAGCGTGTCCCTGAGTTTCCTTTTTTAGCCTTATTAGTATCAGGCGGACATACCCAGTTAATTCGTGTGAATGGTGTGGGCGATTATCAATTATTGGGTGAATCTATTGATGATGCTGCTGGAGAAGCATTTGATAAAACGGCTAAATTACTTGGATTAGATTATCCTGGTGGTGCGGCACTTTCACGTTTAGCAGAAAAAGGGAATCCTGATCGTTTTGTTTTTCCTCGTCCAATGACAGATCGCCCTGGGCTTGATTTTAGTTTTTCAGGATTAAAAACGTTTGCTGCCAATACGGTGGTGCAATTCCCACAAGATGAACAAACGCGTTGTGATATTGCTTATGCGTTTCAAGCTGCTGTCGTTGATACCTTGGCGATTAAATGTCAAAGAGCATTGAATGAAACAGGTTTGAAACGATTAGTGATTGCAGGTGGAGTGAGTGCGAATAAACAACTCAGACAACGCTTAGGTGATTTGATGAACAAGTTGGGGGGCGAGGTGTTTTATCCCGCACCACAATTTTGTACCGATAATGGTGCAATGATTGCTTATGCAGGTTTTTTACGACTAAAAACAGGAGAACAAACCGATCTTGCTGTTGAGGTTCGTCCTCGTTGGCGAATGAGTGAACTAGCGAAAATTGGCTAATAAGTATTTGCTCCGTTAGTGTGTAAGCTAACGGAGTAAGGCAAATTTATTCATTTCGCCACTTTTCTAACACTTCTTGTTTTTCCAACCATTCTATTTCAACCATTTCCAGTTTCTTTTTGAGATCTGCTTGTTGAGTTAATAACTGGGTTAATTTTTCTTTGTTTTCAGCTAAATAGAGATCATTGTCAGCTAATGCCGATTCAATTTCTGCCAGTTCAGTAGAATACTGGTCTAATTGTTTCTCTAATTTTTGAATTTCCTTACGCAATGGTGCGGTTTTTTCACGAAACTCAGCCTCTTTCCGTTTTTGTTCTTTACGCTGTAAAAATTCATTTTCCTTAGGTGGCGTTGATGTTGCAGGTTGTAGTGGTTCGCTTGGTTCTAAACTGAGCAGCCATTTTTGATAATCTTCGAGGTCGCCATTAAAGCTATCCACTTTATGATCATGGACCAGATAAAACTCACTCACAGTATTACGCAGTAAATGGCGGTCGTGTGAAACAACAACTAATGATCCCTCATAATCCATCAAGGCTTCAGTTAATGCCTGACGCATATCAAGATCAAGGTGGTTTGTTGGTTCATCAAGTAGTAATAAATTAGGGCGTTGCCAAACAATGAGGGCTAAAACCAAACGTGCTTTTTCACCACCAGAGAATGAATGAATAGCTTGTTTTACTTTATCGCCATGGAAAGCAAAACCACCTAAATAATCGCGTAACTCTTGTTCAGTTTTAGTTGGTGCGAGTTTTTGTAGATGCCATAAAGGACTTTCTTCTGCTCGTAGAATATCTAATTGATGTTGTGCAAAATAGCCAAGTTGTACACCTTTAGCGAGTTGAATCACCCCAGTTTGCGGTGCAAGATCACCAGCAAGTAATTTAATGAGGGTTGATTTGCCAGCACCATTTTTGCCTAATAATCCAATGCGTGAACCCGGAACAAGATTTAATTTTACCTGTTGTAAAATAGTTTTATCACCATAACCTGCACTGACTTTTTCCATAGAGAGAAGTGGATTAGGCAAAAATTCTGGTTCAGGAAAATAGAATGAAAATGGGCTATCAATATGTGCAGGCGCAATTAATTCCATACGTTCAAGTGCTTTAATTCGGCTTTGAGCTTGTTTTGCTTTAGTCGCTTTTGCTTTGAAACGATCAATAAACTTTTGTAGATGGGCAATTTTTTGTTGCTGTTGTTGATAAAGGGCATTTTGTTGTGCCAACTTGGTTGCTCTTAACAGCTCAAATGAGGAATAATTGCCTGTATATTCTTGTAACTGTTGCTGTTCAATATGCACGACTTTATTAATAATAGGATCGAGAAAATCACGATCGTGTGAAATTAATAATAGCGTGCCTTGATAGCTCTTTAACCAATTTTCTAACCAAATTACTGCATCAAGATCAAGGTGGTTTGTTGGTTCGTCTAGCAATAATAGATCAGAACGACATAATAACGCTTGTGCCAAATTTAATCGCATTCTCCAACCACCAGAAAACGATTTTACAGGTTGTTGTAATTGTGCTTCTTCAAAACCTAATCCATGTAAAAGTGTCGCTGCTCGAGAATGAATTGTCCAAGCATTAATCGTATCAAGTTGAGAATGTAGGGAAGCAATTTGATAGCCATTGTTTTGCTGATTAGCGAGTTCTAATTCTTGTTGTAAACGACAGTATTCACGATCACCTTGAATGGTATAGTCTAAAGCAGAGATTTCTAGTGCTGGTGTTTCTTGATTTACCCAACTGATCTCCCAATTTTTCGGATAAGTAATATCACCCTGTTCAGGTAATAATTTTCCTCTAATTAAGGCAAATAGAGAGGATTTTCCACAGCCATTTTTTCCCACCAATCCAACTTTTTGTCCAGGAATAATAGTTGCATGGGCATTTTCAAGTAAAGTGGTAATGCCACGTTTCAAAGTCAAATTTGTAAAAGTTAACATTTTTAGGTATTCTCTTGATAAAGTTTATTATTTTTAAATTTTAGGATTATTTAATGTTTGATTCTTTTTTAGTTCAATTTGTTGTTTTATGGGCAGTTATCGATCCTATTGGTTCTGTTCCTGTTTATCTTACCAAAACTATAGGCCTGCCTGTGGCAGATCGTAAAAAAATTGCACGTAATGCAGTATTAATTTCGACAGGAATTCTGTTTTTCTTTTTAGTAACAGGGCAATTCTTATTAGAAGCAATGCAAATTCCACTTACTGCATTCCAAGTTGCTGGGGGGTTAGTTTTATTATTATTTGCTTTGACAATGGTGTTTAGTGAAGGAAAAGCAGAACAAGAAATGCGTTTGTCTTCCAATATTAATGAACTAGCGGTTTATCCGTTAGCTGTCCCATCGATCGCTTCGCCAGGTGCAATGATGGCGATTGTATTGTTAACAGATAATCATCGTTTTAGTTTTACCGATCAAATTGTGACAGCGGCAATTATGGCATTAGTATTATTAATTACCTATCTATTATTGTTAGCAGCAAATCGTATTCAACGTTTAATCGGCACGACAGGTGCAGCAATTGTAAGTCGTGTGATGGGATTAATTTTAGCAGCAATCGCTGTAAATCACATCTTAAGTGGAATTAAAGCCTTTTTTATGGAAGTGATGCCAACTGTAACTTAGTTGTTAAAGAGAGTTTTCTCTTTAGAGAACTAATCAGAGAGAAAAAGTGGTAAAATACTGCCATTTAAATGTCAAGAGAATCAGTTATGCTTTTAGGGAATTTATATATTATTTCTGCACCTAGTGGTGCAGGAAAATCGTCATTAATTTCTGCATTATTACAACAACATCCAAGTTACGAAATGCAGGTGTCTATTTCTCATACTACTCGTAAACCACGTCCAAATGAGGAAGAGGGCAAACATTATTATTTCATTGATCATACGGAATTTGAGCGTTTAATTGCTGAAGATGCGTTTTTGGAGTATGCCGAAGTGTTTGGGAATTATTATGGGACATCGTTATTGATGATCGAACATTCTTTAAAACAAGGCATTGATGTATTCTTAGATATTGATTGGCAGGGGGCTCAACAAGTACGTAAAAAAGTGCCGAGTGCAAAAAGTATTTTTATCTTGCCTCCATCAATTCAAGAACTGGAACGTCGCTTGATCGGACGAGGACAAGACTCAGAAGAAGTGATTGCTGGACGTATGCAAAAAGCGATCAGTGAAATGAGTCATTATGATGAATATGATTATTTAATTATTAATGATGATTTTGATCAGGCTTTAAATGAAATTAAGGTGATTTTGAAAGCGGAGAAATTAAAAGTTGGACGGCAAGTACAACGTTATCAATTATTAATGTCGCAACTACTAGCGAAAAAAGACTAGCTCTAGTATCATATTCAACCTTTTTCTTGATTGATTATTGAACAATTTAACAAAATTTTTTGGAGAGAATTATGGCACGTGTAACCGTTCAAGATGCTGTAGATAAAATTGGTAACCGCTTTGATTTAATTTTAACAGCTGCTCGTCGTGCTCGCGAATTGCAACTTCATGTTCGTGAACCATTAGTCCCAGAAGAAAATGATAAACCAACTGTTATTGCATTGCGCGAAATTGAAGAAGGGTTAATCAACAACGATATTATGGACGCACAAGAGCGTCATGATGCGTTAGAACAAGAACACGCAGAATTACAAGCGGTGTCTTTATTAGCTGACGTAGAATAACCACATTTAACAACCTGAAGAACGAGTTATGTATTTATTTGAAAGTTTACATACTATCATTAAAAGTTATTTGCCTGAGGATCAAATTGAATTAGTGAAACGTGCGTTTGTCATTGCACGGGATGCACACGAAGGGCAAACTCGTTCTAGTGGTGAACCTTATATTACCCACCCTGTTGCAGTCGCTTCAATTATTGCTGAAATGCGTCTTGATCACGAAGCCGTGATGGCGGCGTTGTTGCATGATGTAATTGAAGATACACCTTATACAGAAGAAGAATTAACTGCAGAATTTGGTAAAAGTGTCGCTGAAATCGTAGAAGGGGTTTCTAAATTAGATAAATTAAAATTTAGAACTCGAAAAGAAGCTGAAGCAGAAAACTTTCGTAAGATGATTTTAGCGATGACTCAAGATATTCGCGTTATCCTTATTAAACTTGCTGACCGTACGCATAATATGCGGACGTTAGGGGCATTACGCCCTGATAAGCGTCGTCGAATTGCGAAAGAAACGTTAGAAATTTATAGCCCATTAGCACATCGTTTAGGGATAGAGCATATCAAAAATGAGTTAGAAGATTTAGGTTTTGAAGCGTTACATCCACATCGTTATCAGGTATTACAAAAAGTTATCCAAAATGCACGTGGTAATCGGAAAGAGATGATCCAACGGATTACTGATGAAATTAAAGGTAGACTTGATGATGTAGGTATCAAAGCGAGAGTTTTTGGGCGTGAAAAACATCTTTATTCCATTTATCAAAAAATGAAAATGAAAGAACAGCGCTTTCATTCAATTATGGATATTTATGCGTTTCGCACGATTGTACAAGATGTGGATACTTGCTACCGTGTTTTGGGGCAGATGCATAGTCTATATAAACCACGTCCAGGGCGAGTAAAAGATTATATTGCCGTGCCAAAAGCCAATGGTTATCAATCATTACATACCTCAATGATTGGGCCACATGGAGTGCCAGTAGAAGTACAAATTCGTACAGAAGATATGGATCAAATGGCAGAGATGGGAGTGGCAGCACATTGGATTTATAAGCAAGGTGGAAAAAACGATAGCACAACAGTGCAAATTCGTGCACAGCGTTGGTTACAAAGTTTGATTGAGCTACAACAAAGTGCGGGTAATTCATTTGAATTTATTGAAAACGTTAAATCTGAACTATTCCCAGATGAAATTTATGTCTTTACCCCGAAAGGTCGGATTGTAGAGTTGCCAGCTGGGGCGACACCAGTTGATTTTGCTTATGCGGTACATACAGATATTGGACAAACTTGTATTGGGGCAAGAGTAGATCGCCAACCTTATGCTTTATCTCAGGCATTGCAGTCGGGACAAACTGTTGAAATTATTACTGCACCATCGGCTCGACCAAGTGCAACGTGGTTAAATTTTGTTGTTACAGCAAAAGCAAGAGCGAATATTCGTCAAACCTTAAAATCTTTACGCCGAGATGAAGCGATTATTTTAGGTAAACGTCAATTATTCCATGCCTTATCACCAGCTAAATTAGAAGATATTGATTCTGTTAAACTATCTACATTGTTGACCGAACTAAAATTATATTCTTTAGATGACTTGTTAGCAGAAATTGGTTTAGGTAACCAAATTAGTGTTGTGATTGCACATCGTCTATTAGGTGAAAAATTAGAAATTGATACTGATGGTAATCCAAGTAATAACAATTATCATGAAACAGATTCGGGTGTATTAATTAAAGGGGTAGAGGGATTATTAATTAATTTTGCTAAATGTTGTCATCCAATTCCAGGCGATCCAATAGTTGCTTATGTCAGTCCTGGTAAAGGTTTAGTTGTTCATCATGAATATTGTGCAAATATCCGCCATCATCGAGATGAAAATACTGATCATTATATGCCAGTAGAATGGGAAAAAAGTGAGAATAGTGTTGAATTTGAAGCTGAATTGCGTATTGAGATGCTCAATCAACATGGTGCATTTGCGAACTTAACTTCTGTGATTACTTCGGCAGGTAGTAATATCCAAAGTATTTGGACTGAAGAGCGTGATGGCCGTGTTTACCAAGTCTTTGTGGTATTAACGGCACGAGATAAAAATCATTTGGCGACAATTATCCGTAAGATTAATGCGGTATCTGGTGTAGTAGATGTCTTGCGTAATATTAATGAATAAACCTGAATGCAATCTGAAAATTTATTAGATCATTTGCCACTTTCTGTTCTTTCTGGTGTTGGTGCAGCAATGTCAGAAAGATTATCTCGTTTAGGAATCCATTCTGTTCAAGATCTCTTATTTCATTTTCCACTTCGTTATGAAGATCGTACTCACATTACACCGATTAAAGATCTTCGCCCTGATAGTTATGCCACCATTGAAGGAATTGTCCAGACTTGTGAGGTTCAATTTGGTCGGCGTTCAATGTTAATGGTTTCGCTTTCAGATGGATCAGCAAAAATTATGCTGCGTTTTTTTAACTTTAATGCAGGTATGAAAAATAGTTTCATTACTGGTGCAAGAGTGAAAGCATTTGGTGAAGTGAGAAGAGGGCGCTTTATGGCAGAAATGCATCATCCAGAATATCGGATTGTCAAACACAATGAACCGTTAGAGATGGAAGAGAATTTAACCCCAATTTATCCTTCAACAGATGGTTTGAAGCAAGCTTCGTGGCGTAAATTAACTGATCAAGCATTAATATTATTGGCTAAAAGAGAAATCGAGGAGTTATTGCCTGCGACTTATAATCCCAGTGGTTATGATTTAAAATCTGCAATTCAATTTTTGCATCGCCCGCCTGCTGGAACTCGAGTTGAAACATTAGAAAAAGGTGAACATCCAGCACAAAAACGTTTGGCATTTGAAGAGTTATTAGCGCATAACTTAGCTATGCGACAAAGTAAACAAAATACACAACAACATTTAGCCACTGCATTGCATTATCATACAGATATTAAACAACAGTTTTTACAACAATTACCTTTTAAACCAACCAATGCACAATTACGCGTAGTTGCAGATATTGAGCAAGATTTAGCAAAAACACAGCCTATGATGAGATTGATCCAAGGAGATGTTGGATCTGGAAAGACATTAGTTGCACTATTGGCTGCTTTAGTAGCATTGGATAATCAACAACAAGTTGCCATTATGGCGCCAACAGAAATTTTGGCGGAACAACATTTTTATAATTTTTCACAATGGTTAGAGCCTTTTGGTATTCAAGTTGGTTGGTTAGCGAGTAAAGTCAAAGGGAAAAAACGCCAACAGATCTTAGAACAGATCCAAACTGGTACAGTACAGGTTGTCATAGGAACACACGCGTTATTCCAAGAACAGGTTGAGTTTTCTTCGTTGTCATTAGTCATTATTGATGAACAACATCGCTTTGGTGTTGAGCAGCGTTTGATGTTACGAGAAAAGGGGGCAAAAAATGGCGTTTATCCACACCAACTGATTATGACGGCTACCCCGATTCCACGAACTCTTGCGATGACCGTTTATGCTGATTTAGATATTTCTATTATTGATGAGTTACCGCCAGGTAGGACGCCAATTAAAACAGTAGCGATAGCAGAAGATCGACGTGATGAACTGGTGCAACGAGTCTATCGCGCGTGTATAGTCGATAAAAGGCAAGTGTATTGGGTCTGTACCTTGATTGATGAATCTGAAGTGTTGGAAGCACAAGCTGCCGAAGCGCTTGCTGAAGATCTGAAAAAAGCATTACCAAGTTTACGGATAGGATTGGTACATGGAAGAATGAAGCCGCAAGAAAAACAAGAGGTCATGGCTATTTTTAAAGCTGGAGAGATAGATGTGTTAGTTGCCACAACGGTGATTGAAGTTGGGGTAGATGTACCGAATGCCAGTTTAATGATTATTGAAAATGCGGAGCGATTAGGCTTATCACAATTACATCAATTACGTGGGCGAGTAGGTCGAGGGCAAATTGAATCATTTTGTGTCTTGCTCTATAAAACACCACTAGGTAAGATTTCTCGCCAACGTTTAGAAATTATGCGAACCAGTAATGATGGGTTTGCGATTGCCGAAAAAGATTTAGAAATTCGCGGACCAGGAGAGGTGCTAGGGGTAAAACAAACGGGAGCAGCAGAATTTCGCGTCGCTGATTTAGTGAGAGATAGAAGGTTATTACCTGCTGTGCAGCGTTGTGCGAGTGAATTAATGAGTCTGGGAACGAGTGATGTAGAACGTTTAATTAAGCGTTGGTTAGATCAAAGGACGGTTTACTCCAATGCCTAACTATCAACATTATCGGGATTGTCTGCAAAATATATATTGGCAGACTGATTTTAAAAAATTGTCAAATCCACAGCAACAATGGCTTTCAATTTCAGGATCTTTAACAGCTGCACTAAAACAACATTGTAAGATTTTTACTGTTATCCCATTATTTGAAGGATGGATTACAGAACATCATCCATTTTATCTAGATGAACTCGCTGGGTATAAGCAATATTGGCTACGAGAAGTGATCTTGGCAGGAGATAATCAAGCATGGATCTTCGCAAGAACGGTTATTCCAACCAATACCTTCCAGCAATATCGCCAAGCATTTCAACAATTAGGTAATCAACCAATAGGAGAATGGTTATTTCAACAGGCAGCAGTACGTTCTGACTTAGCTTGGGGAAAAATAGAAAACAAATATGCTCGCCGTTCTATATTAACCGTTGCAGATTATCCTTTGTTAGTTAGCGAGCTTTTTCTTGAGGATTTTTGGTGAAAGGCATAAGATCACCACTTTCAAGATAAAATGATACTATTTTTGATGATTTTATGGCAAAGATACCAACAATTCTTTTCTTTGATTCTGGGGTAGGTGGGTTAAGTGTCTATCGAGAAGTCAAAGCCTTATTACCACATTGCCACTATTTGTATTGTCTAGATAATGCTTGCTTTCCTTATTCAGAGAAACCAGAACAATTTATTGAACAGCGATGTGTAGCAATTTGTAAAAAAATCGCTGAAACACAAGAGTTAGATCTGATTGTTATTGCTTGCAATACGGCAAGTACTATTGTTTTACCTGCTATGCGAGCAAATTTTGCTTGTCCTATCGTGGGAACTGTTCCAGCGATTAAACCTGCAGCTCAGAAAACAGTAACAAAAGTCATTGGTTTATTAGCGACTAAGGGAACAATTACTAGATCTTATGTAGATGATTTAATTAATGAATATGCACAAGACTGTGAAGTTAAACGTTTAGGTTCAACGGAATTAGTGCAAATTGCTGAACAGAAATTACATGGTAAGCCAGCGGATCATTTTGCTGTAATGCGAGCGGTAGCAGAATGGCGATATGAATATGAGTTGGATACTGTAATTTTGGGATGTACGCATTTTCCATTATTAAAAGCAGAACTCAAAGCTTGTTTACCACAAGTGAGTTTTTTTATTGATTCAGGAAAGGCGATTGCTAAACGTGTAGCATCTTTATTGCCCCCTTTTACTCCAACAATAATAAATAAAGAACAGATAGCTTATTGTACAGCTTCCTTTGTTGATGAAGAAAATGTAAGGAAAATGTTTAGGGAATGGGGATTTCATAATATATATTTATTAACCAGTATTTTGTAATTGTAATTATAGTAGGGGAGCAAATGGTAAATTTAGATACATTTCATCAGCAAAGAAAGTTTTATTTTGATTTGTACCGACATTTTTTACGGTGCAGAAAATCTGAGCAAGTGGAACAATTGCTTAAGCCATTATCATATTTGCAAGCCTCTGATTTTAATCATGAAATAAAATCATTTGAACAGGAGCAAATCCCCAAAGTTTTACATTATTGTTGGTTTGGAAAGGGAATATATCCTGATTTAGTAAAATATTGTATGGATAGTTGGCATACTCAAAATGGATTTAGGATAAAATTATGGAATGAAGATAATTTTCCTATTGATTTGTATCCTTTCGCGAAAGAGGCTTTAAGGCAAAAGAAATGGGCAATGGTGTCTGATGTAGCTAGACTACATGCTCTTTATTATGAAGGTGGTATTTATTTAGATACTGATATGGAATTAATTAAGCCATTAGAGCCATTACTAAACTGTCAAGCTTTTGGATGTGTAGAGTCGAAAAGATTAATTTCAATTGGATTAGTTGGTGCTAGAGTATTTCATCCATGGATTGGTAAAGCATTATCTTGGTATAAGCTGACACCTTTTCGAGATATTTATCATATTATAGCTAATACTCGAATAATATCTAGAATGACAGAGTTACACTATGGGGTAAAGTTAAATGGTCAACCCTTTAGATTAAATGATGGAATGTATTTTTTTCCATATGACAGTTTTTTGCCAAGAAAAAATGATAAAGGTGAATTTATTATTACAGATAATACGATTGCTATTCATCATGGTACTGGGCTTTGGTAGAGGTAATTGATAGAAAAATAAGCAAATAATAAAAAATTTAAAAAAAATTAAAAAAACTACTTGCAAGGTGTATTTAAATCACTATAATGCACCT